>NZ_JBEOZN010000039.1:0-73853 GCF_040298085.1 Streptosporangium sp. NPDC001681
GCGGCCCCCCCCCCCCCCCCCGCCCACCCCCCCCCCCCCGGCCCCCCCGGGCGGGCATCTACCGGGCGCCCCCCGCCCCGGGGTCGGCGCCCCACCTGCACGCGTGGGCGGCCGAAGACCGCGCGGCGGCCCCTGGCCGGTGTCCGGGCGTCAGCCGAGGGTGTCGATCGCACCGATCATGATGTCCCAGAACCGGTCCCGGTCGAGTACGGTTCCGACGTTCGCGTTGGGCTCCCAGTCCATCCGGCCGTGCAGGTCGGCCACGGTGGCGCCCCGGGTGTGCTCACCATCCAGCTCGACCCGCAGACCCACCCGGACATGCGTGAGGACCGCGGGATCGATCAGGTAGGCGACGGTGATCGGATCGTGCAGCGGGGGCGCCTCGAATCCCCAGGTCTGGTGGTAGCTGGAGCCGAAGAAGGTGAGAAGTTCCACGCAGACACGGGCCAGCGGGGTGCCGAGCGCGGCTATGCGGTCGAGCACGTCCGTGGTGACGAGCGCCTGGTGGCTGACGTTGAGCCCCACCCAGGTGGTCGGGATGTCGCTGCCGAGCACCTCCGCCGCGGCCTCCGGGTCGGCGTAGATGTTGAACTCGGCGTAGGGCGTGTGGTTGCCGCGCTCGGTGGAGCCACCCATGATCACGATCTCGCGGATCCGGTCGCGGTCGCCGGGATGGCGGCGCAGCAGCGTGGCGATGTTGGTCAGCGGCCCGATGGCCACGACCGTCACCGGTTCGTCGGCGGCGGCGAGCGTGTCGTGGATGAGCTCGACACCGTGGCGCGGATCGAGGGGCACGTCGGGCTCGCCGAAGGCCGGGCCGTCCAGCCCGCTCTCCCCGTGCACATAGTCGCCGATCTCCAGCGGGCCGGCGAGCGGCCGGTCGCAACCGGCCGCGACCGGCACCCCGGTCACCCCCGCCAGGCTGAGCATCCGCCGCGCGTTGAGGGCGGTCTTCGCCACGGTCTGGTTGCCGGCGACGGTGGTGACCGCGCGCAGGTCGATCGCCGGGTCGGCCACCGCCAGCAGGATGGCCAGGGCGTCGTCGTGCCCCGGATCACAGTCGAGAATCACCGGGATCGGCATGTCAGATCTCCTTCGCCAGCCAGCGCACGGCCCGGGTGAAGAGGGTGCGGTAACCATCCCAGGTGACGAACTCCTCGGGGCACCAGTGCGGGGCGATGTCGGAGGCCCAGGCGAGAGTGCGGCCCGCCCCCGCCTGCCGTACGGCGAGCAGCGGGTCGGCGCCGACGGTGGCGAGCAGCCGGGCGTCCTCGGGGACCTCGAAGCGGTTGTAGCCGAGCAGGTCGGGCCAGTCGGAGGGCAGCCCGTCCACGATGGGATGGGTCGGATCGACGACGACGCCCGGAAGACCCTGCGGGGTCTCCACCCGGTCGTCGTAGGGAGCGATCCGGGCGGGGAGCACCCGCTCCACAGGGGTGCCGCGGAAGGCCGCCTTCGCCTCGATGCCCTGGAAGCTGAGATAGCCACCGGCCATCGCCAGGCCGCCGCCCTGCTCCACCCAGCTCGCCAGCAGGTCGAGCCGGTTCGCCGACTTCCTGCTGTGCAGCCAGGTGTCGGGGTGCAGCAGGATGCTGTTGGCGCCGATGTCGGAGAGCACGACGACGTCGTAGGCCGCCAGCTCCTCGAACGTCCCGGGGAACAGCTTGGGCACGTCGTGCGCGGGTAGATGGTCGACCTCGATGCCGTCCGCCACCAGTACGTCGCGCAGCGGCTCGAAGCCGGTGTGGTAGGTCGTCGTGGTGAACTCGTCGAACCCCTTGTAGTGGGTCGACACGCTCATCCACGACTCGCCGGCGACCAGCACGCGGGTCATATTGTCTCCTTCAGAGGGTCTTCGGGGTGGTGAAGAGCTCGCGCGGGTTGGCGACGAGCAGCCGGTCGGTGTCCTCGGGGGTCAGCCCGTGGTGGTGCAGACGCGGCACGAAATGCGTGAGGATGTGCGCGTAGCCGGTTCCGCCGTACCGGACCAGCATGGTCTTGAGGAACACGTCCTGGGAGAGCAGCAACCGGCCGCCCAGGCCGGCGCGGACCAGCCAGGCGACGGCGGCGGCGTTCTCCTCGTCGCACGGCGACTGGCCCTCGCCGGGGTAGAGGTAGTCCATGCCGCACATGTCGTATCCGAGGTAGGCCCCCCGGGTGGCGAGGGATACCTGGTAGTCGCGCTCACGCAGGCTGGGGTTCAGGTGTGACAGCACGGTGGCCGTGAGGAGGCCGCCCTCCTCGGCGACGACGTCGAGCACCCGGTGGCCGTGCCGTACCCACCCGGGCAGGTGCACCGAGAGCGGCACGCCGGTGCGGGCCTGGGCTCGGGCGGCGCCGCGGAGCACCTTCTCCTCGGCCGGGGTGAAGTCCGGGGAGATCCCGATCTCCCCGATCACCCCGGCACGTACTCCCCCGGCGCCGTCGACCAGATCTCGTTCGATCTCGTCGGCGACGTCGGCGGCGCTCATCCCGCGAACCCGGGCCGGGTGGGTGCGCTCCAGGTAGAAGCCGCAGCCCATCACGATGTTCAGGCCGGTGGCACGGGCGATGCGGACCAGCTCCGCCGGGGCGCGGCCGATGCCCTCCGGGGTGACGTCCAGCACGGTGCGGCCCCCACGGGCCGCGAATCGGGCCACCTCCTCGATCGCCACACCGGTGTCGTCCAGGGACACGTTGTCGCGGGAGAGGTAGGGGTCCAGCCTCAGCCGGCCGAGGAACTCCATCCGCACCGGCGAGCCGGCGATCAGCTCGCCCTCGGCGTCGCCCTCGGGGGCGGGGTGCCAGGCGCTGGCGCCGTCGTTGCGCAGGTGCTCGTGGCAGAGAGTGATGCCGAGCTCGGCGACGGGCACCTCGCCGAGCACCGTGGTCGCGGTCGCGTCGGCCCGGCCGGTCATTTCCGCACCGCGCCGAACCTCGCCCACATTTTGTTGTTGGCGAAGATGGCCAGCAGGAGAATGCTGCCCTGCACGATCTGCACGTAGAACGGCGAGACGTGCAGCAGCACCAGGCCGTTGGCGATGACGCCGAGGGTGAGCGCGCCGAAGATGGTGCCGAGCATGCTGGCCCGTCCGCCGAACAGGCTGGTCCCGCCGAGCACGACGGCCGTGATGACCTCCAGCTCGAACCCGGTGCCCGCGTTCGACGACCCGGAGCTGAGCCGGGTGGCGATCAGCACTCCGGCAAGCGCGGCGGCCAGGCCGGCCAGCACGTAGACGGTGAGCCCGACCCTGCGGGTGTTCACACCGGTACGGCGCAGCGACTCACCGTTGGAGCCGAGACCGACCACGTAGCGGCCGAACGGCGTGCGTGTCAGGACCAGCCAGCCGAGCAGCGCGATCACCACGGCGAGGATGGCCGGCACCGGCACTCCGGCGATGCGGCCCTGGCCGAGCTGGACGATCCACAACTCACCGTCGATCGGAGTGGAGTACCCCTCGGTCGCGCGCAGGGCGGTGCCCCGCAGGATCGAGAGCATGGCCAAGGTGACGATGAACGCCGGGATGCCCTGGTAGGAGGAGAACCAGCCGTTGACGAACCCGATCGCCGCGCCGAGCGCGAGGATCGCGATGAGCGCGAGGGTAGGGTCCCAGCCCTGCTGCAGGACGATCGCCAGCAACGATCCGGACAGCGCGACCGTCGAGCCGACCGACAGGTCGATGCCGGCGGTGCTGATCACGAAGGTCATCGCGACCGCGACGATCAGGGTCGGGGAGATCTGCCGGATCAGGTTGAGCAGGTTGCCGACGCTGGCGAAGCGGTCGGCGGAGAACGAGAAGAAGATCAGCAGCAGGACCAGCACGGCCCCGATGGCGATGGTCTGGGCGTGGCTGCCGATGTGTGCGGTGAGGCGGGCCGATCGGGTGGTGACCACCCTCTCACTGGTGACGGTCATGACCGCGCTCCCTCGGGCTGGTCGTGGGCGACGATCTCCGACACGAGCCGCTCCAGGCTGGTGGTGCGGGCGTCGAGGTCGGCGCGGAGCGTCCCCTCGTACATCACGCAGAGCCGGTCGCAGACCCGGAACAGGTCCTGGAGGCGGTGGGTGATCAGAATCACCGAGACCCCCTGGGAGGAGACGGTCTTGATCAGTTCCAGCACGGTCTCGACCTCGGCGACGGCGAGCGCGGCCGTGGGCTCGTCGAGGATGAGCAGCTTGGGGCCGAAGGTGACCGCGCGGGCGATGGCGACCGCCTGCCGCTGGCCGCCGGAGAGCCCTCCCACCGGGATGTCGGTGAGGGGGATCCGGATGTTGAGCGCGTCGAGTTGCCGGCGCGCGTCCTCGTGCATCCGCTTGATGTCCAGCAGCAGGCCACCGGCCCGGCGCGGTTCACGGCCGAGGAACAGATTGCCCGCCACGTCGATGTCGTCGCAGAGCGCGAGGTCCTGGTAGACCATCTCGATCCCCAGCTCGCGAGCGTCGCGGGGGGTGGCGAAGGACACCTGGCGGCCATCGAAGACGATCTGCCCGGAGTCCGGCACGACGGTGCCCGCCAGCACCTTCATCAGGGTGGACTTGCCGGCGGCGTTGTCGCCGACCAGTCCCACCACCTCGCCCGCACCGACCCGCAGATTGGCCCCGCGCAGTGCGTCGACCATTCCGTAGCGTTTGCGGATGTCGCGCATGACCACACGGTCCGCGCCGGTCGCCTCGTAGTCGGTCATAGGGGTCTCTCCGCCGCTCACTTGAACGTGGAACGGTACTTGTCGACGTTTTCCTGGGTCACGATCGTGACGGGCACATCAATGGTCTTCTTGGCCTGCGCGCCACCGACCAGCGCCTTGACCTCCTTGACCGCCTCGTAGCCCTCGGTCCTGGGGTCCTGCTGCACGACTCCGGCGACGAAGCCGGCGTCGATGCCGCCGATCGCTTCCGCGGTGAGGTCCCAGCCGAAGACCTTGACCCGGTCGCTCGCGTTCTGCGACTTCACCGCGGCCACCGTGCCGAGCAGCGCGGGCTCCCCGGTGGCGTACACGGCCGTGAGGTCCGAGCGCGAGGTGAGCAGGTTCTCGGCGGCGGCCAGGGCGGCCTCCTGCTTGTTCTGCCCGTCCACGGTCTGGACGATCTTGGCGCCGGCCGCCTCGACGGTCGAGTTGAAGCCGTCCTTGCGCACGTTCTGGATGAAGGAGTTGAGCGCGCCGACCACGCCGATGTTCGGCGCGGCCACATTCTGCTTCTTGGCCCACTCGTTGACGAACGTGCCCATCTGCTTGGCCGCGTCCTCGTTGTCCACGCCCACCTGGGTGTCGACCGCCGGGGAGTCCACGATCGCGTCGACGGCCACGACCTTCAGTCCCGCGTCCTTGGCGATCTTGACGGCGGGCTTGATGCCTTCGACGTCGATGGCCACCACGATGACGCCGTCGAACTGCTGCTGGACGAAGTTGTCGATGGCCTCGTTCTGCTTCACCGGGTCGTCGTTGGCATTGAAGATCGTGAGGTCGACGCCCGCCTCCTTCGCGGCCTGCTGGGCGCCGGCGTTCATCTCGTTGAAGAAGATCGCCTGCTGGTTGATCTGCACCAGGCCGATCTTCGGCTTTTCTCCGCCGTCGGCCGAGGGCGCGGCGTCGGAAGCGTCCGTGCCGCCACATGCCGCGGCCAGCAGGCCGGTGGCAAGGATCGCCGTGACGGCGGTCAGGCGGGTGAAGCGAGTCGGTCGTGCCATCGAATCAGCCTTTCGAGACGCTGATACAGCGGGGGGTTGGTAATCGATTACCAATGTCCGGGGATGGTAGCCACCAGGGCAAACTCCCGTCAAGGTGACGTAAGGCCGCGGACGCTCTATGGTTCTAACAACCCGCACATGAGCGAGCTCACATGACGGGGAGGCGGCCGGTTATCCTCAGCGCGACCAGGGAAATCGATTACACAACATGGGCGTGACAATCCACGACGTGGCCAGAGCGGCCGGCGTCTCCGTGGCCTCGGCCTCGCGTGCCCTGTCCGGGCGTCGCAAGGTCACCGCCGAGGTGGCCGAGCGGGTGACCCGGGCCGCCACCGAACTGGGCTACCGGCCGAACGCCATCGCCAAGGCACTGCGCGACCAGACCACCGGAACAATCGGCATGATCGTTCCCGGCATCGGCAACCCGTTCTTCACCACGATCGTCGAGTCGGTGGAGCATCAGCTCCAGGAGACCGGACATGACCTGCTGCTGTGCGCCTCCCTGTACACACCCGAGATCGAGGCCCGGCGGCTGAACACGCTGCTGGCCCGGCGGGTGGACGGCCTGATCATCAGCCCGTGCGACTTCGAGGCCAGCGCGCCGGCCGTGCTGAACGCGGCCCGGCAGGTGCCCCTGGTACAGGTGGACCGCTACATCGAGGGCGGCGGAGCCGACTGGGTCGGCGTGGACGACGACTCGGCGCTGGCCCAGGCGGTCGACCACGTGGTCGCCGGAGGAGCACGCTCCGTCGTCTTCGTCAGCAGCCGCCTGATGAACTCCTCCGCGAGGTTGCGGCTGGCCGGCTTCCAGCTCGCCACAGCCCGTGCCGGGATCGCCTCCCTGCCGCCGCTGCTCGGCGAGTTCACCCTCGCCTGGGGCTTCGAGGCCGGGCAGGCACTGCTCGCCGGCGACGCCCTGCCGGACGCGGTGGTCTGCGGAAACGACGAGATCGCGGTCGGCCTGCTGCGGGCACTGCGGCTCGGCGGTGTGCGGGTTCCCGAGGAGATATCGGTGGTGGGGTTCGACGACGTCGGCCACGCGGCGATGTGCGACCCGCCGCTCACCACGGTGCGCCAGCCCGTGGAGGAGATGGCGGCCGAGGCGGTACGCCTGCTGAACCAGGTACGGGTGGGCGATCCACGGCCCGCGCAGCGCATCGCGATCGCCCCCCGGCTCGTCGTACGGCAGACCAGCCGCCCCGTGACCAGGGGCGTGGTCACCGCCGGAGCCGGAGGAACCATGACCGGGGACGGTCAGGAAGACAAGGAAACGACATGACCGACGTCGTGGAACTGACCCGCGAGCTGATCAGGATCGACTCGGTGGGCGGTGGCGAGGCCGCGGTCGCCGAGCCGCTCGCCCGCAGGCTGGAGGCCGCCGGTTTCGAGGTGCGGGCGCACGACCACGCGCCCGGCCGTACCGGACTGGTGGCCCGGTGGGGAACGGGCATGCCCGTCACCCTCACCGGTCACCTCGACACGGTTCCGCTGGGCGGCCAGGCGTGGACGCACGAGCCGCACGCCGCGGAGGTGGACGGCGACCGGCTCTACGGGCGGGGGTCGAGCGACATGAAGGCCGGAGTGGCCGCGCTGGTCGTCGCCGCCGAGCGGCACGCGCGCGGGCCGGGCCGCCGGGTGGCGCTGGAGATCGTCCTCACCGCGGGAGAGGAGACCGGCTGCGAGGGCGCGATCGACATGATCGCCCGTGGGCTGGTCAGCCGATCCCGGGGGCTGCTGGTGGCCGAGCCCACCGCGAACCGCGCCCTGCTCGGGCACAAGGGCGCGCTCTGGCTGAAGGCGACCGCCCAAGGCCGGACCGCTCACGGCTCGATGCCCCACCTGGGTGACAACGCGATCTACAAGCTGGCCCGTGCCATCGGCGCCGTCGAGCGCTTCGATCCCGGCGTTCCCCCCCACCCCTGGCTCGGCGCGCCGACCGCGAACGTGGGGACCGTACACGGCGGGATCAACGTGAACTCCGTCCCCGACCTCGCCGAAGCGACCGTCGACATACGCACGGTCACCGGCCAGGACCACGCGGAGCTACGCGAGCGGCTCCGGGAGAGGCTCGGCGGGGAGACCTCGCTGGAGGTGCTGACCGACCTGCCCTCGGTGTGGACCGACCCGGACGACCCCTTCGTGCGGGCCCTGCTCACCGCGGGGGCCCGCCCCCCGGGCGACCGACCGGCCGCCAGCTACTTCACCGACGCCTCGGTGCTGGTCGCCGCCTGCGGCGGAGTACCCACCGTGATCTGCGGCCCCGGGGAGCCGGAGCAGGCACACGTCACCGACGAGTACTGCGAGACTCCCCGGATCGAGGAGGCCGTCGAGATCTACACCGGCGCCCTGGCGGGGTTGCCGTCGTAACAAAAATCGGGGGAATTTGCCTGACCTGCGGTAACGCAGCCGGTCAGGTGCGCACCTGGAGCTCGGTGAACTCAGCCTCGGCCCGTGCGACGACGTCCGGATACACCTCGCGCTCGGTGTGTTCGGCCAAGGCCCGGTGGACGCCTGCCGGACTCGGGTTCCGCCTCCGCCGGTGCGATGTCCACCCACGTTCGCCGGACGGCCGGGACCGTCCGGCGAACCGGTGAGGACTCGCTGACACCTGACAGAGCACTACTGGGCGCGAGCGTCGCCGGGAGACGGTACGGCCGTGCCGTCGTCGCCGTCGTCCTGCGGCTTCGCGGTGAGATAGGCGGCCCTTCCCACCATGTAGGCGGCCACCGCGGCCGTCACCACCTGGTAGACGGCGACCAGGATGATGACGCCGGCGATCTTCCAGCTGGGGTCGCGCAGCCACATGGCGAGCAGGATGAGGTGAAGGCCGAGCACCTGGGGCTTGGTCGCCGCGTGCATGCGCGCCAGGGTGCCGGGGAACCTGACCATGCCCACCCCCGCCGCGAACGCCAGCGTCGCCCCCAGCAGCAGGCAGACGGCCGCGGCCACGTCCATCGCGGTCACCGGGCACGCCCGGAGAAGAACCTGGCCAGCGATACCGAGCCGACGAACCCCAGCAGGGAGAGCACCAGCAGCACGGGCAGCATCGAGTACTCCCGGTAGGTCGCCGCCCCCGCCCCGATCGCGCAGATGACGACGGCGGTGAGCACGTCCAGCGCGACGGCGCGGTCCAGCATCGTCGGACCGCGCACCAGGCGGTAGAGCGTCATCGCCGCCGCGGCGGCGAGCAGTCCCAGAGCGATCAGGTAAACCGTCGTCATCGCACCTCCTCCTGATCCGCGCGAGTGCCGAAGGCGGCCACGATGCGGTTCTCCAACCGGGTCACGTCATCCTGGGTGACCTGGCTGACCGTCGACGGGTCACCGGGTACGCCGAGCACGTGGAGCAGGAGCGTTCTCTCCCGGACGTTCGCCTCCAGCACCAGGCTGCCCGGCAGCGCCGACAGCGCCACCGTCACCAGCACCGCCATCGACTCCGACGAGGCGCGCAGTCTCACCTCGACGAACTGGACCGGCGGCGGTTTGCCCAGTCTCAGCGCCCAGAAGGCCACCCGGAAGCTGGAGATCACCATGTCCCGTAAGAAGCGGATGAGGAACAGCAGGATCTTGACAGGGTGGAGCCGGATGCCGGTGTCCTGGATCGGTAGGGGCAGCAGCCACACGAGGACCAGCCCGGCCAGCAGGCCGCCGAGCACGTTGCCCACGCTCAGGTCTCCCCAGAGCAGCAGCCAGATCAGCGTCAGCCAGAGCACCTGCGGCAGCGGCACGGGCCTGCCCAGCAGCCGCAGCACCGTGAACGTCGGGCGGGGCTCGTTCACCGCTCACCGCCGAGCACCGCGGAGATGTACGGTTCGCGGGCCAGCAGTTCCTCCGCGGCCCGCTCCGACAGGGCGGACAGCGGGCCGGCCAGCACGGTGAAGGACAGGGCCAGCGCCACCAGGGCGGCCGTGGAGGCGAACATGAGCTTCGGCATGGTGACGGAGGTGACGATCGCCTCGTCGGCGGCCCCGGCGGCGGGCTTCGGGTCCGCTCCGTCCCTGTCCTCCTGGGTGTCCTCCTGGGTCTCCAGCACGGTTCCCCCCTCGGTGACCATTCCCGCGGGCGGCACCCGCCAGAACGCCTTGTTCCAGGTCGTGGCCACCGCGTACAGGGTGAGCAGGCTGGTCACCAGCCCTCCGGCGACCAGGGTCAGGGCCATCGGACCGCCGTTCGCCACTCCCGCCTGGATCAACCCGAGCTTGCCCAGGAAGCCTGACATCGGCGGGATGCCCGCCAGGTTCATCGCGGGCACGAAGAAGAGCACCGCGATCACGGGTGTCAGTTTCGCCAGACCGCCGAGACCCTCCAGGGAGGTGGTGCCGGTGCGGCGCTCGATCATGCCGGTCACCAGGAACAGGCTCGTCTGCACGGTGATGTGGTGGGCCACGTAGAAGATGGCCCCCGCCATGCCCTGGACGCTGAACAGGGCGACTCCGAACACCATGTAGCCGATATGGCTGACCAGGGTGAAGGAGAGCATCCGTTTTATGTCGGTCTGCGCCACCGCCCCGAGCACCCCGACGAGCATGGTCAGCAGCGCCGCCCACATCAGTATGCCGCCCACCGGACCGCCCGGGAACAGCAGTGCCTCCAGCCGGATGATCGAGTAGACGCCGACCTTGGTGAGCAGCCCGGCGAAGAGCGCCGTCGCGGGGGCGGGCGCGGTCGGATACGAGTCGGGCAGCCACGCCGACATCGGGAAGATCGCGGCCTTGACCACGAAGACCAGCAGAAGCGTCAACTCGACCAGCAGCCTGACATGCTGGGGCAGCACCGAGAAGCGCTCGGCCAGCTGCGCCAGCGACACGGTGCCCGTGGCGCCGTAGGTCACCGCGATCGCGACCAGGAACAGCAGTGACGAGGCCAGTCCTATCACCGTGTAGGTGGCGCCCGCCCGGATGCGGGACTCGGTCCCGCCGAAGGTCAGCAGCACGTACGAGCCGCCGAGCAGCATCTCGAACCCGACGAAGAGGTTGAACAGGTCCCCGGAGAGGAAGGCGTCCGACACTCCGGCGACCATGATCAGGTAAGCCGGGTGGAAGATCGACAGTGAGGCCTTGTACTCCTGGTCGGCCCAGGACTGGGAGAGCGAGTAGATCATCACGCAGAGCGTCACCGCGGAGGAGACCGCCAGCATCAGCGTGGAGAGCCGGTCGGCGACGAGCGCGATGCCGATCTGCCCGCCCCAGCCCCCGGCGTGGGCCACCAGCGGCCCCTGCCGATCCGCCGCGAACAGCAGGACCAGCGACACGAGCAGCACCACCGTGAGCGTGCCCACGCTGATGAGCGCCTGCAACCTGCGCAGCCTCTGGCCGATGGCCAGCTTGAGACCGACGGCCAGCAGCGGCAGCACCACGGGCACCGGGATCAGCGCCTCCATCAGTCCTCCCCCTCCAGCTCGGGATCTTCCGCCCTGGCCTGTCGTGCCCGGTCCTCCCGGATCGCGGCGCGCATCTGCCTGCGGGCGTCGCGCTGGCGGGCGCGGAGCCGCTTGCGGATCTCACGCTCGCGCGCCGCCTGCTCCCGCTGCCTGCGGTCGAACTCGGCGCGCACCTCCCGGAGGCGCCTCTCCCGGCCCTCCTTGGAGACGTCCTCCGCCTGCTGGGCCTCGGCGAAACGCTCGGCGAGCCGCTCGGCGGACAGGCCGTCGTTCTTGTGCTCCTGCAACCAGTGGCCCAGGTCGACGTTGACGTCCAGGATCCGCTGCTCCAGTTCCTCGGCCTCCCGGCGCTCCCACTCGTGGTGTTCCTCCTCCAGCCGGGCCAGCTCGGCGCGCTGCTCGCGGACCAGCCGCTGGTACGCCGCCTGCCGGTCGAGCACGGCCTGGCTCAGCTCGCCTCGCCTGGCGCGCAGCCGCACCCGGCGGTCCTCGGTGTCGTCCTGCACCTCGTCGGCACCGGTGAGCTGCCAGGATCGATGGATCATGGCAAGCAGGAAGGCGGTGACGCCCAGCGTGAGGACGATGGAGGTGAGCACCATGGCCTGCGGCAGCGGGTCGGCCATCCGCTCCGGGGCGGAGGCGCCCAGGATCGGCGGTTCTCCCGGCGGCCCGCCCACGGTGAGGATCAGCAGGTTCACCCCGTTGCTGAGCAGGATGACGCCGGCCAGCAGCCGGACCAGGCTCCGCTCCAGCAGCAGCGTGACCCCCGCGGCCACGAGCACGGCGACCACCAGGAGCGGCAGCACGGGCGCGGTCACCGGCCCTCCCCCTCGTCGATCTGCCGATCCAGCTCGGCGCCCAGGCTGCGCAGGATGTCCCGCACCATGCCGATCACCGTGATGTAGACCCCGAGGTCGAACAGGAGCACCGTCGACAGGTGCAGCTTGCCGACCAGCGGGACGTACAGGTCGGCGGAGAGCATGTCCAGCACTCCGGCGCCGCCCAGCAGCCCCACCAGCGCGGTGAGCGTGGACAGCAGGAGCCCCAGCCCGATCATCACCCCGGGGGCGACCGGTGCGGCGGCGGCCAGCTCGTACCTGCCTCCGGCGAGGTAGCGCAGGACCAGGGCGAGGCCGGCCACGATGCCTCCGGCGAACCCGCCGCCCACCCCGCTGTGCCCGGTGAACAGCAGGAAGACCGAGACCAGCATCACGGTGTGGAAGGTCACCCGGGCCACGAACTCAAGGACCACCGTCCGCTGCCCCGGCGGCAGGGTGGTCGCCAGCCAGTACGTCCGGGGCTCCTCCCCGGTTCTCTCCGGCGGGGATTGCGGCGCGTACGAGCGGCTGCGCAGGAAGATCAGGCCGGTCATGCCGAGGGTGAGCACGACGAGCACGGAGCTCTCCCCCATGGTGTCCCAGGCCCTGATGTCGACCAGAAGCGCGCTGACGATGTTGGCGGCCCCGGCCTCCTTCGCCGCTTCGGCCATCAGCGTGCCGATCGGTGTCGCCTGCCGCGCGTTCATCGCGAACATGCCGGCCCCCGCCACCACGACACCGCTCACGATGCCGAGGGTGAGCCGCGCGCCGAACGACAGCCGTCCCCGCTCCTCCCTCGGTCCGAGGGGAAGCCTCCGCAGCACCAGCACGAACACGACCAGGCTCAGCGTCTCGACGAGGAACTGGGTCAGCGCCAGGTCGGGCGCGCCGTGGACGAGGAAGAGCAGCGCCGTGCCGTACCCGGTCAGGCCGGCCACCAGCACGAGCACGATGTGGGAGCGCACCCTGAGCGCGATGGCCGTCGCGGCGATGATGAGCACGCCGATGACGGGCTGCTCGATGCGGTCCCAGGCCACCACGTCCAGCCGGAGGTCGGGTCCGGGGCCGTACGCCAGCGAGAAGACCCCCACCGCCGCCACCGAGACGAATGCGATCATGAGGTAGTCGGGCAGCGAGCCGCGCTGGACGACGCCGGTCAGCTGCAGGGAGAAACGTTCCAGCCCGCGGACCAGACCCCAGTAGGCCCGGCCGGAATCGATCACATGCAGGGCCTCCCCGATCCGCGCCAGCGGTTTCCTGGCCAGGAAGAGGAGCGCTCCACCCGCCAGCGCGACGGCCGAGAGCAGCAGCGGCACCGGGGCGCCGCTCCACAGCGCGAGGTGGGTGCCGTGGCCGGGCCCGGGGAAGGTGTCGGTGTAGCTCCGCATCGCCTCGCCGTACCGTGCGGCGAACGGGGCGACGGCGAGGCCGAGCACGGAGAGCAGCGCGGGCGGCAGGAACAGCGCGGCGCCGAAGGAGTGCACGGACACCGGCTCGACACCGGGCTTGGCGGCGAAGGCGCCCCATAGGAAACGCGCGCTGTAGCCGGCGGTGAGCGCCGACCCGAGGACGACTCCGGCGAGCACCACCGTGTCGATGCCCCGTCCGGTCAGCAGCGACTCGAAGGCGGCCTCCTTACCGGCGAACCCCAGGAACATCGGGATGCCCGCCATCGAGGCGGCGGCTCCGGTGGCGACCGCGGCCAGCCACGGCGCCGAGCGCCGCAGGCCGCTCAGCTCTCGCAGGTCGCGGGTGCCCGTGGCGTGGTCGATGATGCCGACGACCAGGAAGAGGGAGGCTTTGAACAGCGCGTGCGCGAGCAGCATCCCGACCCCGGCGATCGCGGTGTCGCGGGTGCCCGCGCCGAACAGCACCGTCAGGAAACCCAGCTGGCTCACCGTGCCGTAGGCGAGCAGCTTCTTGAGGTCGTGCTCGCGCAGCGCCCGCCAGGCGCAGAGCAGCATGGTGAGCAGGCCCAGGGGTACGGCGGTCCACCGCCAGGCGGCGAGCTCCCCGAAAGCCGGGCCCAGGCGGGCGAGCAGGTAGATTCCCGCCTTCACCATCGCCGCGGCGTGCAGGTAGGCCGAGACCGGGGTCGGCGCGGCCATCGCGGCGGGCAGCCACATGCTGAACGGGAAGACCGCCGACTTCGACAGCGCGCCGACCAGGATCAGCACCACCGCCACCGCCACCAGGCCGCCGGACGGCGGGCTCTGCACGATCCGCGAGATGCGGTACGTTCCCGCCGCCTCGCCGAGCATGACCATGCCGCCCAGCATCGCCAGGCCACCGGACGTGGTGACGATCAGCGCCTGCATCGCGGCGCGGCGGCTGGTCCTGCTGGCGGGGTCGTGGCCGATCATCAGGTAGGAGAAGACCGTGGTCAGCTCCCAGAACACGTACAGCAGCAGCAGGTCGTCCGCGACCACCAGCCCGAGCATCGCCCCGGCGAAGGCGACGAGCACCCCGGCGAACCGGCCCAGCCCCTCGGCGCCCGCGGAGAAGTAACGCGAGCAGTACAGCACGACCAGCGCGCCCACGCCCGTGACCAGGGCCATCATCAGCAGGGCCAGCGCGTCGGCGCGGAAGGACAGCCCCAGGCCGAGGCCGGGCGCCCAGTCGTGGTGCGACTCGACGGGAACGCCGGTCAGGGCGATCCAGATCGTGTAGCCGAACCCGCAGGCCGGCGGCACGGCGAGCATGAGGAACGCGGCCCTGCCGAAGCGGCGCACCAGCGCCGGAGCGAGCACCGCCGCCACGGCGTGCAGGATCAGCAGCGGCTCCATTTTCCCCCGTGACCCGTCGTGGCAGACGTACGCCAGGATCCTAAAAGGCGTAAGTTTGCCTGGTCAAACGCGCGGACCGCTGCCCCGAACACCGTAGATCCTTCATCGAGGCATGATCGACTCCTCGAACGTTCCTGCTGGCAGGGCCATTGACACCCCTCGGCGCCGCCGCCTGCGGAAGCGCTTACCCCTCTCCTTTTGTGAGCGACGTCACCGCTTTCTGCCGGTACGGCCGAGCAGCCAGCCGATCACCGCGCTGCCGAGCGCGACGCCCGCGCCCATGCCGAACGCGGCGAGGAGCGACCAGGCGGGGACTCCGGCTCTGGGCTGTTTCGCCGGGCGCTCGAAGACGTGCGCGGGGCCGGCTTCGACCGTCACTCCCGGCGCGGCGGGTGCGGCGGCCTCCGCGGGTACCGTGGCGACGGGGGCCTCGCCGGAGACACCGGATACACCGGAGACGAGATGGCTCTCCACCGCGGAGAAGAAGTCACCCGCGGTCTTCCTCGCGACGGAGCCGAGCATGCGCTGGCCGACGCCACCGATCATGCCGCCGATCACGGCCTCGGCGTCGTAGTCGATCCGGGTGCCGCCCTCGACCTCGCTGAGACGGACCTGCACCGTGGCGTCCACGGTGCCGGGGGCGCCCTGGCCGCGAGCCTTGAGCACGAACCGTTCCGGAGCCTCGGGCTCCGACAGGGCGACCTCGCCCTGGTAGACGCCCTTGATGGAGGCTACTCCCGCGGTGACGGTCATCCGGTAGGTGTCCGGGCCCGTCTCCTCAAGGCGCTCGCACCCCGGAATCGTGCGTACGAGCACGGCCGGGTTCTGGAGCGCTGACCACACACGATCTCTGTCGATGCCGAGCACGGCACTGCCTGCGAGCTTCACATCAGCACCCTAGGCAATTTCGGGGCGGGCGGATAACAGCAACATCTGCCCGCCGGCGCGACCCTTCGTTGTCAGTGCTGCCGCTCTGACGCACGAGACCTGCCGGGGTCAGCCGGGCGCGGGGCTTCCGGCTCGCAGGGACGCGCCCACGTCGTGCAGGTGGCGCAGCGCCTGTGCGTACGAGCTGACGATCCCGGACTCCAGGTAGTCGACACCCAGCTCCTCGCAGTAGGCCCGGACGATCGGCTGGGCGCGGCGCAGGTTGGGCATCGGCATGCTGGGGAAGAGGTGGTGCTCGATCTGGTAGTTGAGCCCGCCGAGCACGGTGTCGAGGACCCTGCCGCCGCGCACGTTGCGCGAGGTCAGCACCTGGCGCCGGAGGAAGTCGAGCTTCTCCTCGCCCCTGAGCATCGGCATCCCCTTGTGGTTGGGCGCGAAGGTGCAGCCCAGGTAGACGCCGAAGATCGCCTGGTGCAGCAGAAGGAAGACCACGGCCTTGCCCGGCGACAGCACGGTGAACAGCGCGCCCAGGTACAGGACCGCGTGCACGGCCAGCAGCGCCGCCTCCACGGCCCGGTTCTTGGTCGTCGGGCGCAGCAGGGCCCGGACGCTGGACACGTGCAGGTTGAACCCCTCGAGCGTGAGCAACGGGAAGAACAGGAACGCCTGCCGGCGACCCAGGAGCCTGGACAACCCCCTGCTCTCGGCGGCCTGCTCGTGCGACCAGACCAGGAAGTCGGGGGCGACGTCGGGGTCGTGGTCCTCGTGGTTGGGGTTGGCGTGGTGGCGGGTGTGCTTGTCCATCCACCAGCCGTAGCTCATGCCGATGGCGAGGTTTCCGGCCACCAGCCCGGCGAGCTCGCTGGAGCGGCGGGAGCGGAAGACCTGGCGGTGGGCCAGGTCGTGGGCGACCAGCCCGATCTGCGCGAACACCACCGCGAGGAAGGCGGCGACCAGCAGCTGGTACCACGAGTCGCCGACGGCGAAGAAGACGGCCCAGCCGCCGATGAAGGAGGCCGCCACCAGGCCGAGCCGTACGGCGTAGTAACCGGGGCGCCGGTCCAGCAGCCCCGCCTGGGTGATCCGGCGCGACAGGCGGGCGAAATCACTACCCCGCTCCACGCTTTCAAGGGGGGCGGGGGGATCCGCGTCGTCGATCGCGGTGGAGTTGGTCACGGTTCTCCTCAGATGGGCCGGATCACTCGAATGATTACGTCAACCGGCGACGCCATATATCTACGTCAACCGGGCATGATGACTTTCCCAGGATTGCGTGCTCACCGCGCTCGCAAACCCCCGCTCCCACCCCTACTCGTGGTAGTGCTGACCCTACCCCGCCAAATGCCGTGATCAAGGAATTACAACAACATAGCCATTTGAATCGCCCTCGCGCGGCATGATCGAACAGACTCCCGGCTGCTGGCAGGATGGTCGCCCATGGCATCGGGGACGTACTGGACGATAAGAGCGGCGGCGACGGCGACGGCCCTGGCGGTGAGCGCCGGGTGCGCCCCCGGCCTGGACGGCGGGGCCGGCGAGGGAGCCGCCCCCGCGCCGGGTGCCTCCTCCGGTGCGGGGAAGGCCCCCGCCGGCGGGGACGGCCGGGCCGCGAAGACACCGGCAGGGCCGCCGGGTGCGATGCCCAGACCGGGCGAGGTGGGCGTGATCCCCCGTCCCGCTGACGGCCTGCCTCCAGTGATCAGTTCCATCCCCACCAGGCGGAAGGTCGTCTTCCTGACCATCGACGACGGCTGGGAGCAGGATCCCGGCTTCGTGGCACAGGTCCGTGACCAGCGGATCCCCGTGGCGGCCTTCGTCACCCGCGACGCCGTGGAGGCCAGGGGCGCGACCGACCCGACCGCCCAGGGCGGCAGGTTCCTGGGCGCGGGCAAGTGGAGGTACGTACGCGACCTGCGCGACGCGGGGGCGACGATCGAGAACCACACGCTGACCCACCCGAACCTGCCCGCGCTCGGCTACGAGGGGCAGAAGGCCGAGATCTGCGGCGCCTCCACACTGATCCGCAGGCACACCGGCACCGCGCCCACCCTGTTCCGCCCTCCGTTCGGCAACCACAACACTCTGACCCGCAGGGCCGCCAAGGCCTGCGGCATCGACGCGCTCCTGCTCTGGACCGCGACCGTGCAGCCAGGCGGGAAGATCGCCTACCAGGTGCCCGACAAGAAGCTCCGCCCCGGCGATGTGCTGCTGCTGCACTTCCGTCCGAACCTCGCCCGTGACTTCGAGATCCTCGTCGCCAAGATCAGGCGCCGGGGGTTCGAGCTCGGCAACCTCGACGCGTACCTGAAGGCGGCGACCTCGAAGGCGGCGACCCGCTAGCACCGACCGGGAACCTCGGCCGGGTTTCCGGTCGCCGTCCCGCCGCGGCCGTCACCGGCGACCGGGAGTCACCGAACCCGGTGCCGAGGGCCCTGAATCCGGCGCGGGAGGCTCGCGGTGTCGCCCGCGCGGCGTACCTCGAAATCACTCCGGAGGTGGACGCCCCGGGGGTGCCTCCCGCCCCACCATGGAGTCACGCCTCCGGGGGGATGGCGGGCGGCGGGGATGCGTCCATGTGACGGGACATGCGTGGCGACTCCCCGCGGCAGGAGGAGAGCCGGCGCCGCGAGCCGAAGGGCGGTCTCGGTCCGGCCGAGAAGTGCGGTCTCGCACCGGACCATGTGACAAAGATCGCACCAGCTCGCGGCGCCCCACCCTCTTTTTGCTCTACAGCTTGTAGTACTACTAAGGATAGAACTACGAGCTGTAGAGCAACAGGCCCGCGAGGGGAACGCGAAGGGAAGATGGACGCACTAGACCTGGCCCGGTGGCAGTTCGGGGTGACCACCGTGTACCACTTTCTGTTCGTACCCCTGACCATCGGCCTCGGCGTCTTCGTGGCCGGCCTGCAGACCGCCTGGCACCGCACGGGCAAGGAGCACTACCTGCGGCTGACGAAGTTCTTCGGGAAGATCTTCCTGATCAACTTCGCGATGGGCGTGGTGACCGGCATCGTGCAGGAGTTCCAGTTCGGCATGAACTGGAGCGAGTACTCGATCTTCGTCGGTGACGTCTTCGGCGCCCCGCTGGCGCTGGAGGCACTGCTCGCGTTCTTCCTGGAGTCGACCTTCATCGGTCTGTGGATCTTCGGCTGGGACAAGCTGCCCAAACGCGTTCACCTGGCCACCATCTGGATCGCGGTCATCGGCTCCACCGTGTCCGCCTACTTCATCCTCGCCGCCAACGCCTGGATGAAGCACCCTGTCGGCTACGAGGTAATCGACGGCAAGGCCCGGATGACCGACCTGTGGGCGGTGCTCACCAACTCCGCCGCCCTCGCGCAGGTGCCCCACGTGGTGGGGGCGGCCTTCGTGGTCGGGGGCGGTTTCGTGCTGGCGATCTGCGGCTACCAGGTCCTGAAGGAGCGGCGCGCCGCCACGGCGCGGCGGAACACCCCGAGCATCTGGCGGACCCCGATCCGGGCCGCGCTGGCCATGACGGCGATCGCCGGCGCGGTGGTCGCGGTCAGCGGGGACATGTCCGCCAAGCTGCTGTACGAGCAGCAGCCGATGAAGCTGGCCGCCGCCGAGGGGCTCACCCACGACACGGCCGGCGCGGCGTTCTCCCCGGTGCCGGGGGTGGAGATCCCCAAACTGCTCAGCTTCCTGTCCACCAACGACCCGAACGCGGTCGTCCAGGGCACGGCGGACATACAGACCCGGTTCACCGAGCAGTTCGGCCCGGCCGACTACCTGCCCAACCTGCCGGTGGTCTTCTGGTCCTTCCGCGTGATGATCGTCTTCGGGATGGCCACGGTGGGCCTGTCGATTCTCGGCCTCTGGCTGACCCGAAGGCGCCGCGGCGGCAAGCACCCGCAGCAGGAGATCCCGGCCTGGTTCGCCAGGGCCGCCCTGCTGGCGCTGCCGCTGCCGACCATCGCGATGATCTCGGGCTGGCTGCTCTCCGAGATCGGCCGCCAGCCGTGGACCGTCCAGGGTGAGCTGCTCACCGCGGCGAGCGTGTCGCCCGGCGTGAGCCTCACCGAGGTGGCCATCTCACTTGCGGTCTTCACCCTGGTCTACGGCGTGTTCGCAGTGGCCGAGGCCGTACTGATCATCCGCCACGTCAAGGCAGGCCCCGAACCCGCCGTTCCCGCCGTGCCCCTCACCCCGCCCTCACGCGACGACCAGACCGCGGACGTCCGGCTCCAGCCGACCCTGATGTACTGAAGGCGACCATCATGGAACTCACCACCTTCTGGTTCGTACTCATCGCGTTCCTGTGGATCGGCTACTTCGTGCTGGAGGGCTTCGACTTCGGCGTGGGCATGCTGGCACCGGCGCTGGCCAGGAACGAGGCCGAGCGCAAGCAGGTCCTGGGCACGATCGGCCCGGTCTGGGACGGCAACGAGGTCTGGCTGATCACCGCGGTCGGCGCCATGTTCGCCGCCTTCCCCGCCTGGTACGCCGGGCTGCTCAGCGAGTTCTACCTGCCGATCACGCTGATCCTCGTCGGGCTGATCGTGCGTGGCATCGGCCTGGAGTGGCGCGGCAAGGTCCAGCACGCCTCCGACCGCGCCTGGTGCGACCTGAGCGTGCTGGTCGGCAGCGCGCTCCCCGCGTTCCTGTGGGGCGCCGTCTTCGCCGACCTGCTGCGGAACAGCGCGGCGGCCGCGCTGGTCGGCGGGGTGCTCTCCCTCTCGCTGTGCGTGCTGCACGGGGCGGTGTTCGTCGCGCTCAAGACCTCGGGGCCGGTGCGCTCCCGTGCCCGGCGCGCCGCGATGATCGCCGCCGCGGTGGCGCTGCCCGCCGCGGTGGTGGCACTGCCGAACATCCCCGCCACGGACGCGGTGGCCGCCGGCTGGTCGGCGGCCCCGTGGCTCTGGGCGGGCGCGCTCGCCTCGATGGCGGCCTTGGCCGCGGGGATCGCGCTGACCTGGCGCGGCCGGGACGGCTGGGCGTTCGCCGCCACCGCCTCGTCCATCGCGCTGGGCGGCGGCGCCCTGTTCGGCGCCCTGTGGCCCGCCCCGCTCCCCGGCCTCACCGTCGCCGAGGCCGCCTCCGGCCCGTACACGCTGGGCATGCTCACCTGGATCGGCCTGATCGCGCTGCCGTTCGTGCTCGGCTACCAGGCGTGGTCGTACTGGGTCTTCCGCAAGCGCCTGGTCGCCGAGGTGTCCTGAGACACCCTGGCGCGCCTCTCACGGGTCAGGCTTCCCGCTTCACCGCCGGTCGCCGGTCGCCGGTCGCCGGTCGCCAGGAGAGCCCTGCCCCGAACCCGCGCGTGGCGTTCAGTGCAGGCCGAGCCTGGCGAGCGGCTCGACCAGTTCCCTCTCCTCGTACGACAGGTGGGAAAGGAGCGTGTCGGTGAGCAGGTCCATGGCCGCCCGTAGTTCCTGGTGACCGTCCGGCCGGCCGACGAAGGCGACCAGCGCCCGGTCGACGCCTTCGAGGACCTCGTGGATGGCGTGGTGCTCCTGCTGGAGGCGGTCGACGACGGGCGTGAGCCTGGGGTCCGAACGGCGCAGGTGCGGGAAGAGGCTCTGGTCCTCCAGGGTGTGGTGGGTCGTGACGACGCGGCAGTAGGACTCGCAGTACGTGCCGACCGTCCAGTTGTTCTGGCGCATCGTCATCGTGTTGATGTGCGAGCGTGCGGCACCGGGATCCACGGCACCGGCGGTGACCTGGTCGACGAGCCCGCGAATCTCGGTGAGCTCCTTGCGAAGGTGGTCGTGGATGTCGACGAGGTGCTGCCCGGCCGCCCGCTGCCGGGCGGTGTAGGTGCGATCCGGGTCGGGATCAGGACCTGTCGGACGGGTGCTCTCGTCCCAGACCTGGACGTCGGCGAGCCGGACGCCGTCGTCCGGGGTGGGCGTGACTCCCAGGGCGGGGACCGCGCCCCTGATCTGGGCGGGCGGGGTGCCGGTCGTTGGCGAGCCGCCACCCCGGACGGGCGGGACGACGGCCGCCGGCGTGCCGCGTACCTCGGCGTCGGCGGCCCCGGACCGGTCGGCGGCGGACGGCCCCGAACCGCCGCGCTCGGCCTCGACGAGTTCGCGGACGCCGGGAACGACCTCGGCGGCGAAGCGCCGGATGTCGTCGGGGTCGTCGCTCGCCAGGATGTAGGCGCTCATCCCCTGGGTGAGGGTGAGCTCGGCGAGTTGCTCGGCCCAGACCTGCGCCGGTCCCTGGAGGAAGTCGCGTCCCGAGCCGGTGAAGGCGCCGGAGATGTTGTACAGGCGCCGGACGTCACCGGGTGAGCGTCCCGCATCGACCGCGGCCTCGTCGATGGCGGCGTTCATCGCCGGGAGCGCGTCCAGGGCGGCGTAGGCGCTGCTGGGCAGCCAGCCGTCCGCGAGCCGCCCGGTCAGGTCGAGCATCCGCCTCTTGTAGGCCCCCAGCCAGATGCCGACGTCGTGGGCGGGCGCCGGGCCGGGGTGGGCTCCCCAGACGCGGTGATACCGACCGTCGACCCGTACGGACCCGCCGCCGGTCGCCCAGACGGCCCGGATGACCTCGATGCCCTCCTTGAGGGCGTCGACCCCCTGCGCCGCGTTCAGCCGGGGGCCGCCGACGGCGGCGATGGCGTCCCAGAAGGCACCCGCCCCGAGCCCGAGCTCGACCCGGCCGCCGCTGAGGATGTCCAGGGTCGCGACGCTGCGGGCCAGCACCGCCGGCGGGCGCAGCGGCAGGTTCGCCACGTTCGGCGACACCCGCACCGTCGAGGTGCTCGCCGCGATGACCGACAGCAGCGTCCAGGTGTCGAGGAACCGCGCCTGGTACGGATGGTCCTGCACGGTCACCAGATCCAGGCCGACCTGCTCGGTGAGCTGGGCGAGCGCGACGACCCGCTGAGCCTGCTCGGCGACCGGGGTCAGGAAGGTTCCGAACAGCAGCTCGTGCCCGTAGTCGGCCATGTCTCTCCTTGGAACGTCATGTCGGATGTGCGGCACCATGGCACGACAGATCGTATTTAAAACAGATAGATTGTCAAACAGAAGGTCTTTTTCACCTTTAGTACTGATAATCTGGCGACATGCCCGCAACCCAACGTCCCGGCACGGAGACCTCGGACGCCCTGGACAGCGACCTGGGCTGGACCCTCGGGGTGGTCTTCCGCGCCTACGTCAGGACGGCGAACGCACTGGTCAGCCACCTGCCCGGCGGGCCCAGGGGCTATCAGGTGCTCACCGCGGCCGCCCAGGAGCTCCCCGGCGGCCAGGGAGCGCTGGCGCAGCGCCTCGGCGTCGACAAGACGGTCATGACCTACCTGCTCGACGACCTGGAGCAGGCCGGCCTGGTCGAGCGCCGGCCGGACCCCGCCGACCGGCGCAACAAGCGCATCGTCGCCACCGAGCGGGGCAGGGCGACCTGGGCCGACACCCAGACCCGGCTGGAACACGCCGAGGAGCACGTTCTGGCACCGCTGGACCCGGCGGACCGCTCCGTCTTCCGCGAGCTGCTGAGGAAGCTGGCCATCCAGGCCAACACCCTGGACCCGGTGCACGACACCTGCCGGCTCGTCGCCGAACTGGCCCCCGACACCACTCCCGCCAAACCACGCCGCGCCCCCCGCCGCTGAACCCAGGCCTCCCCACGCCGAGGCTGACCTCAACGAGGCCTGAGTACGGCATCTTTGACGGGCGTTCCGACCGGGACGCGCACCGTGTCAGGAAAACGCCGCGGGCCTGCGCCCGAAGGCATTGAGCGCAGTGGCGGCGAGAGCCAGGGCGAGGCCGGCGAGGGAGGCGGCGGGGACGCCGAGGAGGGCCAGGGCGGTGGCCGTGACACCGGCCGGGCCCCACGTCCAGACGGGGATCATCCGGGGTGCGCCGCCCCGGCGGCGGTGCCAGGCCTCGGCGGCCATCGGAACGACGAGCGGGGGCAGGGCGGCGGCCAGCGCCGAGAGCCAGGGCAGGAGATAGAGGTCGAACCGGAGGACGGCCAGCAGTGTGCCGGGGACGGCGACGGTCAGCATGGCCGCGGTCCTGGAGAGGCCGGGCCTGACCGACCTGATCGCCAGAGCGCCAGAGTAGGTGGTGGTCAGGCTGGGGGCGAAGACCGCCGCGGTGACGAAGAGGTTGCCGAACGCCGCGATGTCACCGGTGCCCGCCAGCGTCGCGACCACGTCGGGCGAGCCGGTGCGCAGCCACACCCCGGCGCCGGCCAGGGTCGCCAGCGACGCGGGGACCACCAGCAGCGCCACGCACACCAGCAGGTCCCGCCGCCCGGCGAGGCCGTGGCTGAAGTCCGGTGCCCGCAGCGCGAAGACGGCGACGTACCCGACCAGGACCGCCACGTCCGGCAGGATGCCGCGGACGTCGGCGGTGACCGGCAGCACGGGCGGGCTCAGCCTGATCACGCACACGGCGACCAGCGCGAGCGCCGCCAGCGTGGTGACGACCGCGATCCGGTTGCCCAGCCGGCCGGAGGCGTAGGAGGCGGCCAGGACTGCGGCGGCCAGCAGCACCGCGCCCACCGGTTCCGGCAGGGAGGTCACGGTGCCGAGCGAGGCGCCGCCCAGCCCCACGTTGAAACCGTTCCAGCCGATCATGGCCAGGGTGAGCAGGACGCCCACCGCGGTGCGGGCGGCCGGGGAGAGGTAGGTGGGCGCGACATCCGTCAGCGTGCCGCCCTCGGCGCGGGACGAGCCCAGGCCCAGCATGCCCTGGCCGTACAGGAGCGCGGCCATGAGCGCAGCGCCGAGCAGGACGGCGACGATCGGCACCGCCCCGCCGTGGCGGTCGGCCATCGCCGCCCCCATGGTGAGCGTCGCCGGTGCGGCGCCCAGCCCGAGCCACGCCCCGGCCGCCCCGGTCCAGCGGCGGCCGGCCGGCCCGGCCGGGGAAGACGGGGCCGGCCGGGAGGACGACGTCACGCCGGAGTGCTGTCGGCCTCGACCGGCGTCCCTTCCGGCCTCCCGGCCGCGCCCGACGCCTCGCCTGTACCGCCGGCTCCGGAGCCCGCGCCGCCGGATCTCCCCGCCGCGCCCTCCGCCGCGGCGGGCGCCGTGCCCGCGCGGTCGGGCGGCCCGTCCGGGGCCTGCGCCTTCCTGGCGGCGCTGCCACCGAGGTAGAGGGCTCCCAGGCGGGGGTCCACGACCAGTTCCCTGGCCGGTCCCGAGATGTGCACCCGCCCCAGGTCCAGCACGCAGCCGATGTCGGCCATCTCCAGGGCACGGCGGGCGTTCTGCTCGACCAGCAGGACGGCGACCCCGGTCTGGCGCATCAGGTCGATCTGCTCGAAGACGGTCGAGGTCGTCTTGGGGTCCAGGCCCATAGACGGCTCGTCCAGCAGAATCACCTTGGGCTCCAGCATGAGCGCGCGGGCGAACTCCACCTGCTTCTGCTGGCCGCCGGAGAGCAGGCCGGCGATGCTCGTCCAGCGCTCGCCGACCACCGGGAAGATCTCCTTGACCTCCTCGATGCGCCGTTTGAGCCAGGCCTTGTCCCGGACGGTGTAGCCGCCCAGGCGCACGTTCTCCTCGACCGTCATCTCGCGGAACACGCTGTGCCCCTGGAGCACGTGGGCCATCCCCTTGCCCAGGAGGTCCTGCGGCGAGGCGCCGGTGACGTCCCGGCCGCCGAGCAGCACCGAGCCCGAGCGCGGGACGAGCAGCCCGCTGGCCACCTTGAGCACCGTCGACTTGCCCGCGCCGTTCGGCCCGACCAGGCAGACCACCTCACCCGTGTGGACCGTGACCGACAGCCCGCGCAGCACCAGCGCCGCCCTGCCGTACCCGGCCTGGACGTCGCGCAGTTCGAGAACGGTCCCCGGCGGAGCCGGCATTTCAGACACGTCAGACACCGAGGTAGGCCTCCAGCACTCGGGGGTCGTTCTGCACGACCGCCGGCGGGCCCGCGGCGATGGGGGCGCCGCGGTCGAAGACGATCACGTGGTCGCACATCCCCATGACCATGTCCATGTTGTGCTCGACGACGAGGAACGTCCGTCCCTCCCGGTTGAGCTCGCGGACGAGGGTGACGATCCGCTCGATCAGCGCCGGGTTGACCCCTCCGGCGGGCTCGTCGAGCAGCACCAGCTCGGGGTCGCCCATGAAGACGGCCGCGAGCTCCAGCAGCTTCTGCTGCCCGTAGGAGAGGTTGCGCGCCTCGGCGTGCTCCAGGTGGTCGATACCGACCCGGCGCAGCCAGTGGCGGGCCCGCTCGACCTCTCCCCGGTCGTGGCTGCCGGCCAGCAGCTCGCGCAGCCGGGTGCGGCGCACCGCCACCAGCATGTTCTCCAGCACGGTCATCCGGGGGAAGACCCGGCAGAGCTGGAAGGTGCGGCCCAGCCCGGCGTGCGCGATGCGGTGCGGCGAGTAGCGGGTGATCTCCCTGTCCCCGTAGAGGGTCCGCCCGGAGTCGGGCCGGATCATCCCGGTGACCAGGTTGAAGAAGGTCGTCTTGCCGGAGCCGTTCGGCCCGATCAATCCGTTGATCTTGCCGTGCACCAGCTCGACCGTCGCGCCGTTCACCGCGGTCACGCCGCCGAACGCCTTGGTCAGGCCCTCGGTGCGCAGCGACGTGCTCATCGGGCCGCCTCCTGCAACTCCGCCCGCTGTGCGGCGGTCTCCTCGCGGATCGACGTCTCCGGGGGCCGTCTCCGGCGCAGCAGCTTCGCGGCGGCCGGGATGATCCCCTCGGGCATGAACAGGACCACGAGCACCAGCACCAGGCCGGTCGCGGTCAGGTGGATCTGCGACTCGCCGAGCGCGACCAGGAAGTACTCCCCGGCCGGGGCCACGATGAGCGCGCCGAGCAGCGGGCCGAACAGGTAGCGGACCCCGCCGAGCAGGCTCATCAGCACCATGTAGGAGCCGATCAGGATGGAGAAGACGAAGATCGGGTCGAGGCTGCGGAACCAGACGGCGTACAGGCCGCCGGCCAGGGCCACGAACAGCGCCGACAGCGCGTAGGCGGCGACCTTGAACGCGACCGTCGGCACGCCGAGCGACTCGGCCTTGTCCTCGTCCTCGCGGATGGCCCGCAGGCCGCTGCCGAACCGGGAGCGATCGACGAACCACCAGGTCAGCAGGGTCAGCGCGAGCAGGGCCAGGAAGAGGTAGAAGAACACCAGGTGCGCCTCGCCGCGGTTGAGCTCGCGGAACGGCGTGGGCACCCGCAGGCCGGTGGAGCCGCCGGTCAGCGACCGCCAGCCCTGGACCAGCAGGTTCATCATGGAGACCAGGGCGATGGAGACGATCACGAAGGAGGCCCCGCGCACCCGGACCGCGGCGATACCGACCAGCACGGCGAAGAGCGCGACCGCGACGGCCGAGGCGAGCAGCGCGAGGATCCAGTTCCACTCGGCCCGGGTGATCAGCAGGCCGGTGCCGTACGCACCGAGCCCGAAGAACGCCGAGTGGCCGAGGGAGACGTATCCGGTGAACCCGCCAAGCAGGTTCCACGAGGTGGCCATCACCGCGTACATCACGGTGAGCACGCCCGCGTAGAGAAGATAGGTGTTGGGCGCCAGCCACGGGTAGGCCAGGGCGAGGAGCGCCCCGAGCGCGACGAGCCCGGCCTTCGTCTTAGAACCGTTGCGCAAGGCGGCCTCCGAAGAATCCCTGGGGACGCACGACGAGGGTCAGGAAGAGGAAGACGTAGAACATCATCGTGGCCCAGGTCGCGTCGACGGTGACCAGCACCAGGCTCTCGATGACGCCGAGCATGAGCGCGGCGGCGGCGGCCCCCTGCACGCTGCCCAGGCCGCCGACGACGATGATCGCCATCAGCTTGCCGATCCAGGCCCAGTGCGCGGCCGGGAAGAACGGGGTTATCAGGGCGAGCACAGCGCCGCCGACCGCCGCGGTGGCCAGGCCCACCCCGAAGCCGTATCCGGTGACCCTGTCAGTCTTGATGCCCACCAGCCGGGCGGCCTGCGGGTGCTGGATGGTCGCGCGCAGGGACTGCCCGAAGCGGGTCATCCGCAGCACCACGAAGAGCAGGCCGAGGGTGAGCGCGGCGACGCCGAAGGCGATGATGCGGTCGTACGGCAGGCGGACCGCGCCGAGCGACAGCGACTTGGTGGCGTATTCCATGCTGATCGACCGGTAGGAGCCGGTGTAGACGGTGCCGAGCACGCCCTCGATGATCAGAGCCATGCCGAAGGTGAGCAGCACCGACATCATCGCCATCGTGTCGGAGGCGAGCCTGGAGATCAGCAGCCGCTGGATCGCCACGCCCGCCGCGAAGAACAGCGGGACGGTGAGCGGGATGGTGAGCAGCGGGTCGAGCCCGAGGCGGACGTTGAGCGTGTAAGTGAGGTAGGCGGCGACGATGAGGAACGCCGGGTGGGCGACCATCACCACGCGCATGACTCCGAAGTACAGTGACAGGCCCGAGGAGAGCAGGGCGTACAGGCCACCGGTCAGCACGCCCAGGACGAGTCCCTGCAGCAGGAGGGAGCCTGACGGCATCAGGTCACCAGTCCTTCTTGGGGAAGACCAGCTTGGTGGTCTGCGCCTTGGAGCCCTCGGGCAGCACGATCTGGACCTTGCCGTCCACGTACTGCTGGATCATGTGCGCGGCCTCGGGACGGCCCTTGTCGTCGAAGGAGAGCGGGCCGACGATGGTGTCGAACGTGCCCTCGCGGATGTGGTCCGCGAGCTTCGTCTGGCACTCCTCGGTCGGGTCGACGCAGCCGACCGCCTTGACGGCGGCCTCCACGATCTGGCCGACGGTGTAGCCGTTGGCCGCGTCCTCGTTGGCCTCGCCCTTGAACATCTCCTTGTAGCGCTTGACGAAGGCGTCGTTGCCGGGGAAGCCGGAGGTGAGCGACCAGCCCACGGGCGACAGGATGCCCTCGACCGCGCCGCCGACCGCCTCGGGGAACTCCTGCAGGGTGGGGCCGGTGGAGAAGGCCGCGAGCTTGGGCTGGGCGCCGAGTTCCTGCAGGGCGCGGACCAGGCCGACGGAGTCCTCGAACTGGGTGCCGCCGACCACGATGTCCGGCTTGGCGTTGGCGATCCGGGCGGCGATGGGGGCGAAGTCGGTGGTCTCCGGCGGGTAGACCTCGTCGGCCACGGTCTTGATGCCGGCCGCGGCGAGCTTGTCGCGCAGGCCGTAGGCGGTGCCCTGGGCGAACGGGTCGTCCAGGGAGGCGTACGCCGCGGTCTTGGGCCGACTGTCCGCCGGGAGCGCCAGGATGTATTCGGCCAGGTAGTTGTAGTGGTCGCCGGCGATGGCCGGGGCGGCGTAGAACAGGTTCTTGAACCCCTGCTCGAAGACCTCCTTGGCGGCGCCCGCGGGCTCGACGAACAGCATGTTGTAGGACTCGGCGACCTCTGCGGCGGGGATCACCAGGCGGGTCGAGAACGGGCCGAACACCAGGTTGACCTTGTCCTGGGTGATGAGCGACTCGTAGTCGGAGACGACACGGTTGGGGTCGGAGGCGTCGTCCCGGAAGATCAGCTCGACCTTCCGGCCGAGGAGGCCGCCCGCCGCGTTGACCTGGTCGGCCCAGACCTCGTACCCCTCCCGCACACCCTTGCCCGGTTCGGAGAAATCGCCGGTCAGCGGCAGGGAGATGCCGACCTTGACCGGACCGGTGCCACCGCTCTCGGCGGCCGGCTCATCGCCGATGCCTCCGCAGGCGGAAAGGCCTAGAGTGCACATCGCTACCAAGGCAAGGCTTCTGAGGGCGAGGGGAGCCCTTACCATGTCGAACCCTCCAGAGCGTGGGTCGGTTTCGCCTTCGTAAGCGCTTTCGTAAGCGCTTTCGGTTACCATGGCACGCGTTACAGCGACGTGACAAGGGGGTAATCCCGCGAATGGAAGAGCGCACAGCCATTCCGCGTCTAGTGGACGTCGCACGAGCCGCAGGGGTCTCGCTGGCGACGGCCTCCCGCGCGATGACCGGGAGCAGCGGAGTCAGCCCCGCGCTCGCGGCACACGTCCAGGCCGTGGCGGCCCAGGTCGGCTACGTCCCCAACAGCCACGCCCGAGCCCTCGCCGGCGGGCAGGCCTCCATGATCGGGCTGATCGTCCACGACGTCGGCGACCCCTACTTCGCCGAGATCGCCCGGGGCGTGCTGCGCGAGACCGAGAGCCGCGGCTACATGGCCATGATCAGCCAGACCGAGCGCGACCCGCGTGCCGAGCTGGCGCGCATCCGCACGCTGCGGGCCCACCGGGTCACCTCGATCGTCCTGGCCGGATCGGGATACGTCGAGGCGAGCACCGAGGTCGGTACCGCCGCCGAGCTCGCGTCCTTCAGCTCGGCGGGAGGCCGCGTGGCGGTGATAGGCCGCCACCACCTGCCGGTCGACGCGGTGCTGCCGGACAACCGCAACGGCGCGGAGACCGTCATGCGCCACCTGCTGGACCTCGGCCACCGCGACATCGGCGTGGTCGGTGGCCCGGCCAACCTCACCACCGTGGAGGACCGGCTCGCCGGCCTGCGGAGCGCCGCCGAGGCGCACGGCCTGAGCTGGGAGGCGATCCCCGTCGTACACGGCGACTTCACCCGCGAGGGCGGCGCGTCTTCGACCGCGCAGCTGATGCGCGGGCACCCGGAGCTGACCGCGGTCATCGCGCTCAACGACCCGATGGCCGTCGGCGCGCTGTCCTGGCTGCTGCACGACGGCCGCCTGATCCCCGGCGAGGTCTCGGTCGCGGGCTTCGACGACATCCCGGTGGCCGCCGACGTCTACCCGGGCCTGACCACAGTCCGCCTGCCGATGATCGGCATGGGCCGGCAGGCGCTCGAACTCGTCCTCAAGCCTCCCGCCGCCCGCCCCCGGCGCCGGCGCACCGGCCACGAGCTGGTCGTCCGCGCCTCCACCGGCCCGGTCCCCGCCAGGTCCGGGGCGGCCCGCCTCACCCGCTGAACCCGCACCGGCGTACCGGCGTACCGACCGCAAGGGCGATTTCAGCCTCGAAGAAACATGTCATTGACGCGACTGTAATCGTCTCCTACTTTCAGGGAAGCGCTTTCCGAGCGCCCCCATCGACTGTTAGGTAGGCGGGATGCGGAAGTCCAAATGGTTCCTGCTGACAATCGTCGCCGTCCTCGTAGGCCTCCCCCAAGTGCCACAAGCAGCCGCTTCGTCCACACGACCGGCGGCCGCGCGACTCGATGAACCGATCACCGATCCGATCCCGGAGGAGCCGATCACATCCGGGCTGGGGCTGACCGTCGAAGAGTTCGCCTCGTTCCCCAAGTCGGAGCCGACCCCGGCACCGACCGACCCGCGACTGGTCCGCTGGGCCCGGATCAATCACCTCGGTGAAATTCCAGATGGGTCTGGGCGCAAGTTTGTACCTGACCTAAATGGCAAGATGTACCTGCTCGAAAACGGCGCGCCGCACGTCTACCTCGACGTCGGCGCCACGTTCGCCCCCGAGTTCTTCTCCGGCCGCGGCCTCGGCCAGGGATTCGGCTTCGCGACCTTCCACCCCGAGTTCCGGAAGAACGGCACGTTCTACACGGTCCACACCGAGCTGGCCTCGGCCACCGCGAAGGCCCCGGACCTGACGCCCCAGCCGGGCACCCTGTACCACGGCATCGTGACCGAGTGGACGGCGGACGACCCGTCGGCGGGCACCTTCCAGGGGAGCCGCCGGGAGATCCTCCGGCTCGGGTTCACAGGCCAGATCCACGGCATCCAGCAGATCGACTTCAACCCGACCGCCAAGCGGGGCGACAGGGACTACGGGCTGCTCTACGTCGCGGTGGGCGACGGCGGCACGGGCGTCCGCAACGACGAGCCCCAGAACCTGGCGCTGCCACACGGGAAGATCTTCCGGATCGACCCGCGGGCCGGGAACAGCGCCAACGGCAGGTACGGGATCCCTGCCGACAACCCGTTCGTCGGCAGGCCGGGCGCGCTCGGCGAGATCTATGCCTACGGGATGCGCGACCCGCACCGCTTCAGCTGGGACCCGGCGGGACGGCACCGCATGTTCCTCGGGCACATCGGCGAGAAGAGCGTGGAGTCGGTCTACGAGGTCCGCGCGGGCGCCAACTTCGGATGGAGCGAGCGCGAGGGGTCGTTCGTGTTCGACAAGGCCACCTCGAACCCCTGCGAGCGCCTCCGCCCGCTGCCCGCCGACGACGAGAAGTACGGCTACACCTACCCGGTGGCCGCCTACGACCACAACCCGCCGCCGGGCTGGAACTGCACCTCCGACGTCGGGCGCGGGATCTCGGGTGGCTTCGTCTACCGCGGCCACAAGGTGCCCGAGCTGCGCGGCAAGTATCTCTTCGGGGACATCGTCACCGGCCGCATCTTCTACACCGCCGAGCGTGAGATGCGCATCGGCGCCGAGCGGGCCCCGATCCACGAGCTCATGGTCTACGACCGGACGGGCAAGCGGGTCACGATGCGGGACCTGGCGGGTGACGCCCGGATCGACTTCCGGTTCGGCCGCGACAGCGCCGGCGAGCTCTACATCCTGTCCAAGGCCAACGGCAAGATCTGGAAGGTCACCGGCACGCGGTGGTTCGCCGGCTGCGACGCCGGCCGCACCCGGGTGACCAACGTGACCCGGGCTGAGGACTGGGCCCCCGTCACCCCGGCGAAGTGGCGGTTCCCCGGGAAGGAGGTCGTCCTGGCCGAGGCCGGCCAGTCTCGTCCCGGCCCTCGCCGTCCCTTCGAGTACGCGGTGCTCTCGGCGGGGCCGAAGTTCGGCTCGGTCCGGTTCGACGGCGAGGTCAGGCTGGACACCCCCGTCGAGATCACCAATCGCGATGTGATCGTCGTGTTCGGCTACCAGAGCGACACCCAGTTCTACTACGCCCACCTGTCGACGGATAACACGATCTACCCGCACAACGGGATCTTCGCCGTGAACAACGCCGACCGGGTGCGGATCGAGGATCAGTGGGACGAGGTGCGCTCCAGAGGCGCCAGGCCCGCCGTCACCGACACGCAGTGGCACCGGATCCGGGTGAAGCACTGCGCCGACTCGGGGGAGATCGCCGTGTACGTCGACGGCGCGAAGTCTCCGCTGATGACCGCCGTCGACACCACGTTCACCTCCGGCAGGGTGGGCTTCGGGTCGTTCGACAACATCGGCCGGCTCCGCGGCCTCAAGGTCACCGGCACCCGGGTGGACGACTGACCGTACGCGCGTGACCACGGCCGCCGCCGGGGCGGGTTCCCCGCCTCGGCGGCGGCCGCAGGAGCCGACGCCGTACCAGGGAGAAGACATTGAGAAAACGCCACCTGTACATCAGCCATGACACCGCGGCGCGGGAACACCGCCGGCCACGTGGGCTCTCGACGGCCCTGGCAGCCGCGGTGCTGTGCGGGTCGTTCATGACGGTCCCGGCCGCCCAGGCCCGGGCCGGCGCGCAGACCGTCCCCGTCGGCGCGGCGGCTTCGCAGCAGTCCCGGCCGGACGTGTTCCCCGGCCTGAAGCGGGACCTGGTCGCCTACTACGACTTCGAGCACCCCACTCCCGGGAACGCCGCGCGGGAGCGGGACCAGGGCCGTTCGGGAACGGACATCGACCTCGTCAACGGCGGCGCCTCGATGCGCGTGCCGGACGGCGCCCATCGGGGGAGCCGGTCCTCGCTGCAGACGCGGCAGGTCAACCCTGCCCTCGTCGGCAACGACGACTGGAAGGCCGGCGTCTACTCGGAGACCGGGGTGCCCACCCTGAACGCCTTCAACGGCGCGAAGGGGACCACGATCATGGGGTGGTTCAAGATGACCGGCTCGAACCCGGGCCTCAACTCCAACACGCCGGCCCCGGACGACCGGTACAACGCGGTCGGGCTGGCGGGCGTCCTCACCGGCACCTCCCAGGGGCACGACGTCCGAGCCCTGCTCGAAGTGATCAACGTGTCGGGAGAGCTGCGGGTGGTCGCGCTCGGCAGGCGCGTGGACGGCGGCAGGTCCCAGACGTTCGCCGCGAGCGAGGCCTGGCAGAGCGTGCTACCGCTCGACGAGTGGGTGTTCCTCGCCGCGACGTTCGACTTCGACGAGGGCACCATGGCGCTGTACAAGAACGGGCGGCCGCTCGACGGGTTCTACACGCTCTCGGACGATCCGTGGGGCGTCTCGGGACCGCCGGAGCCGGACCTCACCTCGGAGACGGACCCCAGGGGCATCAAGATCGGCGGTAGTTTCCCGCAGAACACCCGGGAGCAGAACCCGTGCGACTGCCGGCTCGACAGCCTGATGTTCCTCGACCGGTCCGTGACCAGCAAAGAGGTCTTCCAGCAGTATCGCTGGGCCACCAGGCACCGCCCCTGACCGGCCCCCGGGTGTGTTCCACGGATCTTTCCGCCTGTCGCGGCGGAGACCCGCGGAACGCCCCCTGGACGGCGTGACCGTGCCGCGGTGCGGGGAGCCCGACGACGGGCCCCCGCCCCGCGGGCATCTGGGCGCCCGACACCTGGCAGTGCGTGTGGCTGGACGGGCTCCGACATCCTGTACGGCGGCTCCGGGGACCACACTCCGTACCGCGACCGCGGGATCGACGCACTGATCGGCGGGGCGGGTTCCGGCGCCCTGACCGCCGGCCGTGATCCCGGGCCGGGGAGACAGCGGGACGGAACCCACGCCGAAAGCGCCTATCCTGGGGCATGATCGAGTCGGGCAGCCCCGCGGACGCGGCCGCCATCCGCCCCGCCGCGCCGCGTCGACCTCAAGATCGCGAGACGCCGGGAGGCACACGTGTCGGAACCGCGCCCGTTGCGTCCGGGCGAACCGACCCGGCTGGGGAAGTACCGGCTGCTCGGATGCCTGGGCAAGGGCGGCCAGGGATCTGTGTACCTCGGGGAGTCCCCTTCAGGGACGCGGGTCGCCGTCAAGGTCCTGCACGGCCACATCGCCGGTGATCCGAAGACCCACAAGCGGTTCCTCCGCGAGGTGGAGGCGGCCCGCCAGGTGCCCCACTTCTGCACGGCACGCATCCTGGACGTCGGTACGGCCGACGATCAGCCGTACGTGGTGAGCGAGTTCATCGAAGGGGAGTCGCTGGAGCAGCGGGTCGGCTCACGCGGGCCGCTCGACCCGCGTGACCTGGCACGGCTCGCGATCGGTACGGCCACCGCGCTGGCGGCGATCCACCACGCGGGGATCGTCCACCGCGATTTCAAACCCGCCAACGTGCTGCTCGGCCCGGACGGGCCACGGGTGGTCGACTTCGGCATCGCGCGCAGCATGGACCTGGCCACCACGTCCGTCAGCCTGATCGGCACCCCGCCGTACATGTCGCCCGAGCAGCTCTCCGGGGATTCGGTGGGCCCGCCCTCCGACATGTTCAGCTGGGCCGGCACCATCCTGTTCGCCGGGACGGGCAGGACCCCGTTCGGCCATGATGTCGCCCTCGCGGCCCTGGTGTACCGGATCCTCCACCAGGAGTGCGACCTCACCGGCCTGCCGGACGGCCTGCGGCAGATCTCCGGCCGGTGCCTGGCCAAGGCAGCCGAGCACCGCCCCACGGCCGAGGAGGTCCTGCTTGGTCTCATCACCGGTAACGGGGCGGCGGTCCCCACCGGTGACCTGCTGACGACGGCCATGGGGCGGATGGCGCAGTCGTCTCCGCCGAACCCGGCATCCTCTCCGGACCTGCCGCTCACCCGGGAGCGATCCGGCACGGCACCGCTTCCCACCGACCCTCCCCCGACAGCGCCGACCGGCGGCCCGCCCCGGATGACACTCCCCACCGGCCCCTCCGGCGGGCCGGCGGCGTCCCCCTCCCGGGGGCTACCCCGCCGGAGCTTCCTGATCGGCGGAGGAGCCGCGCTGGCCACCTGCGCGGCGGCGGGGGCCGCGGTGCTGGTTCCCCGCTACCTGAGGGAGGCGGCCGGTTCGGCCACCTCTTCGCCCGGGGCGAGCCCGGAGGCCGCGATCATCCCGCCGTCGTCCTCGGCCACCCCGGCGACCTCGCCCACGGGTGAGCCGGCGGCCTCCCCGAGCGCGTCCGGGCTGATCCCGCCCGGCCCGGACGGGCCGCTGGTGCTTGAGAACGGCAACACGGTGCAGGGCCTCGCGGTCTCCGCCGACGGCCGCCTGGTGGCCGCCGGGTGCTGGGACGGCAAGGTCCGTCTGTGGGAGATCCCCACCGGGAAGATGATCGCGGAACTCGACGACCGCACGTCCTACGTCGAGGGCGTGGCGTTGAGCCCGGACGGCCGGACCCTGATCAGTGTCGGCGGGGTGACCGACACCAAGGCGCACGTGTGGGACGTCGCGTCCAGGCGTCGCGTGTCGAAGTCCGTGATCGGCTCCGTCTTCGTGAGGTTCGGCCCGGACGGCGAACAGTTCGTCACCGGCAGCGGGTACGAGTGGGTCCGGCTCTGGCGGACCTCCGACCGCAAGCAGTCGGGCGCCTCCATGCGCCACACCGAACTGGTCAGGAACGCGGCGTTCAGCCCCGACGGGCGCCTGCTGGCCACCGCCGGGTGGGACGACACCGTACGGCTGTGGCACACCTCCGGCTCCAGAGCGGCCGGCAGCCCGTTGACCGGGCACAAGGACGATGTCAACGCCGTCGTGTTCCTCGACGGCGAGACCCTGGCGAGCGCGGGGTACGACAAGGTGGTGCGGGTCTGGGACGTGGCATCCCGCAAACCGAAGGGAACGACGTTCAAGGGGGCCGGTTCGACGATCAACAGCATGGCGTGCAGCCCCGACGGGACCGTTCTCGCCGCCGGAACCGATGAGGACGGCGTCCTGCTGTGGGACGTCGCCACCCGGCGACGGCTCCGGCAACCCCTGGAGACCGGCCAGGTCCACACCGTGACCTTCAGCGCCGACGGGTCCGTCCTGGCGGTGGCCGCAGGTGACGACGTGCTGCTGTACGACGTCGGCAGCCTGCGTACCGCCTGAGGATGCGGCGGTGAGAGCTCAGCCCGCCGCGCGGCGCAGGTCGAACAGCTCACGCCGTCCACCCTGGCCATGCACCCGAACGCGGGGAGCCGGGGTCTGCGACGCCGGGCACGTTAACGGCATACGTCCAGGCACTCGGCGGGCAGCTTGAAGTGGTCGCCACCGTTGACGAGCACCGCTATCGCATCGCCTGACCGGACTGGAGAGGGCGAAGCACTTCCCGTGGCGAGTTGACCTCAAGGTCACTTGAGGTTGAAGGATGGCGCGCATGGACATCGGAGTGATTCTGCCCGGCGTCGGTGTGCAGCGGGAGCAGCGGCTCGGTCTGGGCACCGCCGCGCGCCACGCCGAGGAGGCCGGGCTGGACGGCGTCTGGCACGGCGACCACCTCGCCACCGGGACCGCGTCACTGGACTGCGCCGTGGCACTGGCCGTCGCGGCGGCGGCGACCACCCGGATCCGGATCGGCACGAGCGTGTTCGTCCCGGCGATCCGGCCCCTGGCCTGGGCGTCCAAGCAGGTCGCGAGCCTGCAGCACGTCTCGGGCGGCCGGCTGGTGCTGGGCGTCGGGTCCGGCGGCGGGGCCGGGCAGTGGGCGGCGGCCGGAGTCCCTTACGGCGAGCGCGGCAGGCGGACCGACACCGCGCTGGAGCTGCTGGCGCGGCTGCTGGCCGGGGAGACCGTCGCGCTGGTGGACGAGCCCGGCGAGGTACGGCTCCAACCGGCCGTGACGCCGCCGCCGATCTGGGTCGGCAACGCCTCGGCGGTGGCCGTGCGGCGGGCGGCCCGCCATGGAGACGGCTGGTTCCCCTCGATGATCCCGCCGTCAGAGGTGGCCTCGGGCCGAACCAGGCTGGCCGAGCTCGCCGCAGCCCACGGGCGCCCCGAGCCGATCGTCGCCATCGGCGCCACCGGCGTCCTCGGTTCGGGACCCGGCCTGCCCACTCGCGAGTCCATCGCCTCGGGCGTCACCGGGTACGGCATCCCCATGGAGAAGGCCGTGCAGCTGCCCCTCACCGGGAAACCCGCGCAGGTGGCCGAGCGACTGGCCGCCTACCGTGACGCCGGGGCGCGGCACGTGGTCCTGGGCTTCGCGGGCGGTGACTGGCGCGAGCAGTGCGACCTGCTGGCCGAGACCCGCGCGCTCCTGGCCTGACCCACGCGCGCCGACCATCACCGCTCGGGCGGCGATCTCACGGAACGGGAACCGACTCGCGGGGCAGCCCCGCGGTCTCCCTGTCCTCACCATCGGCCGGGAACCGACACCTCCTCCGCCCTCGGGCGAACCGCCCTCGCACCGACCCGATATCCGGTGGCGGACCCGGTTGCCGGTGACAAGGATTACGGCATGCATGTCTTCCTGGAGACCGACCGGCTCGTGCTCCGCGCGTTCACCGAGGCCGACACCGACCACCTGCTCGCACTGGACAATGACCCCGACGTCATGCGCTTCATCAACGGCGGCCGACCGACGAGCCGCGAGGTGATCCGGGCACAGACCCTGCCGCGACTCCTCCACGACCACCCGTGCTTCGGCACCCGCGGCTACTGGGCCGCTGAGGAGAAGGCCACCGGGATCTTTCTGGGCTGGTTCGAATTCCGGCCCCTGGCCGACCACAGTCCCGTGGTGGTCGAACTCGGCTACCGGCTGAACAAGGCCGCCTGGGGCGCCGGCCATGCCACGGAGGGCTCGCGGGCCCTGATCCGCAAGGGGTTCACGGATCTCGGGGTGGAGCGGGTGACCGCGAACACCATGGCCGTCAACACGCGATCCCGCCGCGTGATGGAAAAAGCCGGCCTGTCATTCGTCCGGAGCTTCACCGAGGACTGGCCGGAGGCGATCGAGGGCTCCGAGCACGGCGAAGTCGAGTATGAACTCACCCGGGCCGAGTGGAGACGGCATCGGCAGGCGCCGGCCGTTCGGTAGCACGACGCCGCTCCGCACTTCGCGGGGTTCGTCAGCTGTGACAGGTAGCGAAGGGGAGGTTGGAAGCGATATCCGGAGTGGGTCTCGCACCGGCGAGAAACCGGATCTCGTGCCGAGCGGGAAAGACGATCGCCGTTACCGGTGGTCACCCCACCCGCTCTGGACCACGAACGGGAGAGGTGCGGCGTGGAAGACGGCGTGCAGGATGTCGCGCTCGTGTTGGTGGACGTGCCGAGTCAGGTGCGGGACGTGTACGCCTGGCTGCGGGAGGATCCCGAGCTGCGCCGCTGGGTCGACCTCGTCGAAAGCCCACCGGCAGAAGGCGCGCTCGGGCCCGTCGCGGAGGCCGTCCAGATCGTGGCCGACGCGCCTGAGGTGGTGGCCACGCTCGCCGGCGTTCTCATCGCCTGGCTGCGCTACCGGACCAGCGACGTCAAGATCAGGATCCGGAGGAGCGCCACCGACACCGAGATGGAGGTCACCGCCAACCGGGTGAAGACCATGAACGCCGCACAGGTACAGGAGCTGAGGACCCAGCTCGAAGCCGTCCTCAACACCCACTCCCCGCTCTCGCCGGCATCCGGATCGGCAGAGTCCGCGGCGGCCCCCTCCCCGTCGGAGGAAGAGGCGGACCCTTCCCCGTCCGAACCCGAACCCGAGGACGAGGCGGATCCCTCCTCATCCGAGGAGGAGACGGGCGGTGGCTGAAGCCGCGCCGAAGCTCCTGCTGTCCGGATCCGGCGTTCGCGTGCTGATCGTCTGCTCTGGCCGGCACGTCGCGGAGGCGAGGATCGGCGACGTGCCCCAGGCGGTCTCCGCCGCGACCGACCTGGCCACCACCCTGGTCGAGCGCACCGATCTGGCGCCCGAGCAGCTGACGCTCCTGGTGAACCCGGACGATCCCGCCCGGCTGGCGACGGCGATCGACACCCTGTCCCGGCAGGCCACCGATGTACTGGTCTTCGTATATGTCGGGCACGGGCTCATCGGTCCCGACAACCACTTGTATCTCGCCACCCAGGCCATGGTGGACCTCACCCGAGGCCCGGTCAGGAACCAGGCGCTGCCGTACGCGGAAGTCGCCGACCTGCTGTCAGGGAGCAGGGCCCGGCTGAGCGTGGTGATCCTGGACTGCTGCTGGGCCGGACGCGCCACCGGCTGGCCGGACACCTATCTGCTGACCTCCACCAGCCGCGACGAGGCGGCCTGGGCGCTGCCCGGGGATCGCCACACCGCTTTCACCGGCGCGCTCATCCACCTGCTCACCGAAGGTGACCCGACCGGACCGTACCTGCTCGGTCTTGACGACGTGCACCGCTGTCTCAGCCGTGGCCTGCGCGAACGCGGCCTGCCCGTTCCCCGCCGCCAGGCCGCCGACCACGGTGGCCGCCCGATCGTGGTCAACGCCGCGTACCGTACCCCGGCCGGTCACCGCTTCCCGGCGGCATTGCCCGATGACGGGCAGCACAGCCCTTACCGAGGTCTGCGCGCCTACCGCGCCGAGGACACGGCCTTCTTCTTCGGCCGCGAAGCACTCACTCGTACCCTTGCCGATCGGGTGATCTCCGAGCGAGGCGCACCGCTCGTCGTCACCGGTCCCTCCGGTTCAGGCAAGTCCTCCGTCCTGCAGGCCGGGCTGATCGCGGCGCTGGGCCCCGAACGTTGCCTGCTGCTCACCCCTGGCGCCGATCCCTTCGGCGGTCTTCTCCAAAGCGTGACCGACCTGACCGGAGGCAACCGGCCCGGCCCAGATCGCACGGGCGACACGACAACTGGACGAGAGCAGCGGCTCGCGACGCCACCTGACCCCGATCGCCTGGGGGACACGGGTGGAGGACACCAACGGCTCATAACCCGGTCCGACCCCGATCGCCTGGGGGACGCCCTTCCTGAGGACACCGTTCTCCTCATTGACCAGTTCGAAGAGGTTTTCACCCTCTGCGAGGACGAGTCGCGCCGCGCACCGTTCATCAGTGCACTCGTCGCGATCTCCCGCAGGGTGCCTGTGGTGATCGGCGTGCGCGCCGACTTCTTCGGCCATTGCACCGCCTACCCCGGACTCGTGGACGCGCTGGAGCACGCGGCCGTCGTTCCGCCGCTGACCCGCGACCAGTTGCGCGATGTGATCGAGGAACCGGCCCGGCTGGCCGGTCTCACCCTCGATGAGGGCCTGGTGGAACAACTGCTGGACGACCTCGGCGACAGCACCGACAGCACCCCTCTGCCGCTGCTGTCCCATGCGCTGCTGGCCACCTGGCAACGCCGCGAGGACGGTGTCCTCACCCTGGCGGCCTACCGCGCGACCGGTGGAATCACCCAGGCGCTGGCCCGCACCGCCGACGAGACTCTGAACTCCCTCCGCTCACCAGACCTTCTCACCACCGCGTCCCGGTCATCGCAGTCGTCCGGCACCGCGCCGTCCCACAGCGCGAAGCGGCTGCCAAGCGGGCCGGAGCCTCCCGATTCCTCGGCCCGGGACGCCGCGCGCCGCATGTTCCTGCGCCTCGTCCGGCTTGGCGAGGCCACCGACGACACCCGCCGAACGGTCCCCCTGCTGGAACTGCTCCCCGCGGCCGGCAGTCCGGAACATGATCAAGCCCGGGTCGTCCTCGACGCCTTCACCCGAGCCCGGCTGATCACCGTGGATCAGGATCGGGCCCACATCGTCCACGAAGCCCTCATCCGTGCCTGGCCGCAACTGCGATCCTGGATCGACGCCGACCGCGCCGACCTGCTCGTGGGCCAGCAACTCTCCGAGGACGCCGCGCGCTGGGACCGCCAGCGACGCGAGCCCGGCTATCTCTACACCGGCGCCCGCCTGGAGGCCATCGACCGGACCCGCGAGCGCTGGCGCTCCGGCCCGACCCGCCACCCCTTTCTGAACGAGGTCGTCGCCGACTTCCTGACCAGCAGTGACGCGGCCGCGAAACGGGCCAGACGGCGCCGCCGGGTCACCCTGGTGATTCTCATCGCCCTGCTGATCGCCTCGCTGGGAGGCGCCGGGGCGGCCGTCCTCGCCGCGAACGACGCCAGGACCCAGCAGCGTCTCGCCGAGGCGCGGAGCCAGGAGGCCACGTCACGCGAGCGGGCGCTACAGAGCGAGTACATCGCGGCCGCCGATCCGATACGGTCCGCCGCGCTGGCCGCCAACGCCTGGCGCATCGCCCGTACGCCCGAGGCGCGCTACAGCGTGCTCGACACCCTCGCCGGCGCCGGCCGAGGCGTCATCGCGGTAGGCGAGGGCTCCGCGTGGGCCGTGGCCTACAGCCCGGACGGAAAGACTCTGGCCGTCTCGGAAACCGATGGCACCATACGGCTGTGGGACGTCGCCACCCACCGCCCCATCGGCACCCCGCTCACCGGCCATCAGGATGTCGTCCCCTCCGTCGCCTTCAGCCCGGACGGGAAGACATTGGCCAGCGCCGGACTGGACGGCACCGTCCGGTTGTGGAACGTCACCACTCATCGCCCCATCGGTGCTCCCCTTACCGGCCACAGCGAATTCGTCTGGGCGGTGGCCTTCAGCCCGGATGGGCACACGCTCGCGAGCGCAGGAAACGATAAAACCGTACGTTTGTGGGATATATCCGCCCATCGGCAGCTCGGCGCCCCCTCACCGGACACCAGGGCCCCGTCTACGCGGTCGCCTATAGCCCGGACGGGCACACCCTCGCCAGTGCCGGAGACGACAAGACCCTACGGTTGTGGGACGTCGCCACCCGTCGCCCACTCGGAACCCCGCTGACCGGCCACCCGGACGACATCCGCGGCGTCGCCTTCAGCCCGGACGGGAAGACATTGGCCACCACGGCCGCCGACAAGGCCGTACGGCTGTGGGACGTCGCCACCCGTCGTCCGCTCGGCGCCCCGCTCACCGGCCACACGGACGCCATCGATTCCGCATTCAACCCCGTCAACGGGGTGCTCTTCAGCCCCGACGGACGCACTGTGGCCACGGCGGGAAACGATGGCACCGTACGCCTGTGGGACGTCGCCACCCACCGCCGGCTCGGTGCCCCGCTCACCGGGCACAAGAACGCCGTCATCGGGCTGGCCTACAGCCCGGACGGACGCACTCTCGCCAGTGCCGGATTCGAGGGAACCGTCCGTCTCTGGGATGTCACCGCGCACCGCCAACTCGGTGGCCCCTTCAACGCCGCCGCCGAGTTCGCCTGGACCGTCGCCTTCAGCCCAGACGGCCGTACCCTGGCCAGCGCAGGAAGCGATGGCATCGTGCACATCTGGGACGTAGCCGCCCACCAACGTCTCGGCGAACCCCTCACCGGCCACAAAGAGCATGTTCTCCGGCTGGCATTCAGCCCGGACGGACGCGTTCTCGCCAGTGCCGGAGCCGACGGCACCGTACACCTGTGGAACATCGCGACGCACCGCGAAGTCGCGACCCTCACCGGACACCGGGAAGGAGTCCGGACCGTCGCCTTCAGCCCGGACGGGCGCACCTTGGCCAGTGCCGGAGACGACGGCACCGTACGCCTGTGGGACGTCGCCACCCATCGCCCGCTCGGCGCCCCGCTGACCGGGCACGGCGGCCGCGTTCTTGGGGTGGCGTTCACCCGAGACGGGCGCGGCCTCGCCAGCGCGGGAGTCGACGGAAGCGTCCGGCTGTGGAACATCGCCGGCCACAGTGGCGTCGCCGTTCTCCCGCCACGTCGCGAGGGCTCGGTGAGCGCCCTTGCCCTGAGCGCCGACGCGCGTACCCTCGCCGCCGCCGACACCGATGAGAGCGTGGTGCGCCTGTGGGATCTTTCCACCGGGCAGGAGCGCGGCAATCCCTTCGCCGGGCACCAGGACACCCGCAACCCAGTGGTCGCCCCCATCAGCAGTATGGCCTTCGGCCCCGACGGACGCGGTCTCGCGACCGGGGGAGCCGATGGCACCATCCGTCTGTGGGACACCACCACCCACCGGCAGCTGGGCGACCCCCTCACCGGGCACACCGCCTCCTCCAATGGATTACCGTTCGTCAGCGGCGTGACCTTCAGCCCTGCCGGAGGGACCCTGGCCAGCGCCGGTGGTGACGGCACCGTACGCCTGTGGGGTGGCGTCGCGGTCCCGGCTGACAGCGATCTATCGCGACTGATCTGCCCGCTGGCCGCCCGATCCCCCTACTCCGAGGGGTATGACGATTACGCCGTTCCACCACCTGATCGAGAAGGGCGGTGCTGAACCCCAGACCGTTTCCGAGCGTGTCCCGGAGGCAGTTGCCTGGTTACTCGCCGGTCAGTTGTGGTGTAGGCGGCAATCTCGTGGAGCGGCCGGAAGAGAGGGTCAAACACCAAGATCTCTTCCAAGGGTCGCAGGCGATCCGATTCCTTCTGGTGGTGGTGGCCGTCTTATCGTCATCAACACGTGTTGGCGTAGGGGGCGGTAGTCGTGGTCGAGGAGCAAAGCGGTGGCGGTCCGGCGGAGGACGCGGCCGTGGTGGGCGCCGCGCTGGCCGGTGACGAGGGGGCGTTCGGAGCGCTTGTCGAGCCTGTCCGCTGGGAGTTGCGGGTGCACTGCTACCGGATGCTGGGCTCCTACGACGACGCGGAGGACATCGTTCAGGAGACGTTCCTGCGGGCATGGCGCCGCCGGGAAACCTATGAGGGGCGGTCGACGTTCCGGGCCTGGCTGTACAAGATCGCGACGAACGCGTGCCTGGACCTGATTGACCGGAACAACCGGCGGGCCGCGCCGTACCAGGTTCCGCCGCTGGTCGAGTCGGGCACGCCGGCGCAGCCACCTACTGATGTGTCGTGGTTACAGCCGGTCCCGGATCGGCTGCTGGAGCCGACCGTCGACGGTGCCGAGGGGCCGGAGTCGGTGGCGATCGCGCGGGAGACGATCGAGCTCGCCTTCTTGGTGGCGATCCAGCGACTCCCTGCCCGGCAACGAGCCGTGTTGATCACCAGGGATGTGCTGGGCTGGCCCGCCACCGAGACGGCCGCGCTGCTGGACACCAGCGTGGCGTCGGTGAAGAGCGCGTTGCAGCGGGCGCGGGCGACGCTGAAACAGCACCTACCCCAGCGGCGCGAGGACTGGGCACCTTCGGCCGAGCCGAGCGCGGACGAGCGCGCGCTGTTGCGACGTTACGTCCAGGCGCATCAGCAATCCGACCTGGACATGCTTACCGGGTTGCTCGCCGAGGACGTACGGATGACGATGCCGCCACACCCGGCGTGGCTGGTCGGGCGGGATGCGCTGCTGACCCTTACCGGACAGGTCTTCGACTCCGGCTCGGAGTGGTATCACGGGCGCTGGCACTGCGTGGTCACCGGCGCGAATCTCCAACCCGCGGTCGCGCACTATGCCGAACACTCCCGCGCACCCGAGACCAAGGACCTGACCGGGCGGTTCCGCGGCCAGGTGCTGGATGTGCTGCGGATCGACGGCGGCCGGATCACCGCGATCACGTCGTTCGCACCACGCCACTTCGCCGCATTCGGCCTGCCTCTGGTCCTGTCGTGAACGTGGGATTCCAACGGCGCGAGGTGACCCTGGCCGGTGAGGTCCGCGGCTCGACGCGGCCGCATGGAATTCCTGCCCGGCTGAGCCGGGCACCGATTCCTTTTCCGGCGCCGTGCCGTCATACAGCTAAACCCAGCAGCATCGAAGCGTACGAGAGAGGACCCCATGTCGAACAGGCAGGACACCGCGCTGGCCGAGCTCGACCGGCTCGTCGGCACCTGGAAGGTGAGCGGCGAGGTCACCGGCCAGGTCACCTACTCCTGGCTGGCAGGCCGTCACTTCCTCAAGCAGGAGGTCGACCTCCAGCATGCCGGCCGGCACATCACCGGCATCGAGATCATCGGCCGGGAAAAATCGTTCGGCGCCGAGGAACCGGGCGAGGACATCACCTCCCGGTTCTACGGCAGCCAGGGCGAAACCCTCGACTACGTCTACGAGATCAACGGCGACACGCTCACCATCTGGGGCGGCGAGAAAGGTTCACCCGCCTACTACCGCGCCCTGTTCAGCCCCGACGGCAACAGCCTTTCCGGGGACTGGATCTGGCCCGGCGGCGGCTACCACGCCGAACAGCACCGCGTCCACTGACCGTCGGCGCGGTCGCGACCCCGCTGTCCTTCGTGCCGAGGACCAGCGGCGGAATTCAGCCAAGCCGGGGCGTAGGTCGGGAAGGGGCGGGAAGATCAGGCGATTGCCCGACAGGGTGGGCAGGGCGAAGGCGACGGCCTTGCCGGGGGTGGCGGCGGTGAGGGTGACGGCCAGGTAGGTCTGGCAGTGACCACCGGAGAGTTGGTGGGCCAGGAGCAGGCCACGGCCGTTCTCGGCGAGCGGCGGCAGGCCGATCTCGGTCACCGAGTGCAGCAGGTTGAGGATGATGGCGACCTCGTGCGGGTCGGGGTCGCCGTCGACGATCTCGCACCAGGTGGGGATGCCGTCCAGGCTGAAGACGCGCAGCTCGTACGGGGGGCGGGCATGCTTTTCGGCGTTGGCGGCGAGTTCGGCGACGATGAGTTCGGCGGTGTCGATGTCATCCTCGGGCAGGCCCGCGTGCTGGAGCACCTCCCGGACGACGACCCGGGCGCGACGCGAGGCCGAACCGGGTTGCAGGACCTTCACCAGCGCACGGATGCCACTCTGCCCGGCCGCACCATCCCACCCCGTCATCCCGGCGCCCGGCCCTGTCACCCCGGCATCATGTACTGGTGGGGTGGTGCTCTGACCGGTTGCATCGAGCTCTTCCCAGTTCTGATCCGGCAGCGTCAGGCGGGGCGCGGTGCTGATACCGGAGATCTCCGGCACGCGACCCGGCCTTTACTCCTTTCGCGATGTGGTGGCGCTGCGAACCTGCGTAACGACGCCTCACTGCAGAAGATCAGGCGGTCTGCTCACCGAACAGGTGCGGATCAACACCGCTTACGTAAGCGAGGTGGCTCGGCACCGCGAGTCACCGGTGACGTTCTCCGCGCAGCTCAGATGCTGAAGGCAGTTGCCTGGTTACTTTCGGTGAGGCATACTTGGCGGTGCCGCACCCTTGGGAGTGCGGAAGTGAGGCCGGGACTACCGAGGGAAATCGGGTGCCCGGCCTTCGCGTTGTCAACTCACCCCAAACAGATCATGCGAACCCGATCGGCCAGCACCTCGAAATACTCGGGTTGTCCATCAAGCCACCACGTAGTGGCTCCGACCACGGCGTCGGCTGCCCACAGCAACGGCTCGTCGAAGGGCAACACCCAATCCACTTTCATGGTCAGGGATATCCGGAGCGACCGGCGCATGCTGGTCAGGAGACTCCGGTCGAGCCGATCTTCGGAGGCCCGGCTCTCCACCGTCACCCGCGTCGTATTTTTCGCGTCTACTTCGTAGAGCAACCGTTCCAGACACAGTCGCCTCGCCCGCTCGTGCCGGACGCCCCTGTCATGAAGATGCACGGCGACGATGCCCTCGATGGGCAACTTTGCCAGCGCCTCCGCGATGTCGATTCGGTGTGCCGGAGACTCATCGCGCCAGTGGAGACGGCGGCGTTTGCCGAGACGGAGAGATTCCAAAGCCGCGCGCATATCGTCATGGTCTGCGGAGTCCACGATGACCGCCGCCATCGCGTAAACGTTGCAGTCATCGGGCCGTCGGCGGAGGCTCTCGTCGACATACGCGGTAAGCACCGAGTAAAGATAGCGTTACGGAGAGCAAGTTTCGGGCTGTTTCCGTGGACACCAGAGAACAGGGCAAAACCGGCCCCGAACCGGCTGGGTGGAATGAAGGCCGGCGAGGTACCCGAGGTGACCGCCGGACCTGTTCCCCTACAGACAGCGCGCAGCCGAGTTGGGAGAATTCACCCGCGTTACCGGTGGGCGCCAACGCCGATGTGAACACCGCCGCCGGGTCAGCGGTAACAGGGTGAGGAGCGGCGTGTGAACGACGTGGGAGCGCCTGGACAAGGCCCGGGGGGCGAGGGAGAGCGTGGGGGCCTCGCCTGGGTGGTGACGGAGGTGGCCGCTCCCCAGTACGTCGCGATCGCGCTGCCGCCGGTGACCGGTCTGCTCGCTCACGGGTGGACAGGTGCGATGTGGGGTCTGCTCGCGGCGGCGTTGTGCGCCGGCGTGCCCGTAGGGGTGATCGCGGTCGGTGTGCGGCGGGGGCGCCTGGACTCGATGCACCTGGTCGACCGGAAATCCCGTAGAGGGCCGATGCTCGCCGGTCTGATCGCGGTGGCGGCCGGCCTGGTGCTGCTCGCCTTGCTGGACGCGCCGGCCATCGTGACGGCGACGGCGGCGGTGATGCTCGGCTGGGTCCTGGTCATGGGTTCGATCACGATGTGGTGGAAGATCTCCTTTCACACGGGGGTGGCCGCCGGGGCGGCGGTCGTGCTGGGGCACGTGCTGTCCGCCGCGGCGACGCTTGCGGTGGGTGCCGCTCTCGTCGGTGTGATCGGTTGGGCGCGGGTACGGGTATCCCACCACACGCCCACCCAGACCATCGCGGGTGCGGCGGCCGGAGCGGGCGTGGCGTGGGCGGTGCTGACGCTGACGCTCTGACCTCGGTGGTCGTCGCCCACGTCACGCGGCTGGAATCGAGGTCTTCGCGTGTCCCACTTGAACCCGGCACGGAAGGGCTCGATACCCCCAAACGGGCCAGGGTGAGCCGGACAGGGGCCGGCCGTCACTTGAGCGGCTTCAGCGGAAAGCGATGTGCTCGCCGACGATGGCCGGGCAGGGTTGGCGGTGCCGCCCCTGCCAGGGGGAGAGGAAGTAAACCCGGGTTTACTGCCGGAACCGACAGGCCCCCGGGCTTCGCGCTGTTCTCAATCAATCGCAGCGCAGTCGATCGACGATCACACCTTAAGGTCAGGTTTCGGGCGTGGACCGTCCGGTGGCGGCGCGGCGTAGGTCGAAGAGGTCCGACGGGGAGATGGGCATCTTGTCGATCCGGATCCCCTCGGCGTCCTCGATCGCCGAGGCGATCACCGCGGAGACCGGGATGACCCCCGCCTCGCCCGCTCCCTTGATGCCCAAGGGGTTGAGCGGGGACGGGGTCTCCAGGTGGGCGGTCTCGATGAAGGGCACCTCGGTGGCGTACGGCATCAGGAAGTCCATGAACGAGGCGTTCAGCAGCTGGCCGTGGCCGTCGTAGACCATCTTCTCGTACAGGGCGCCGCCGACGCCCTGGGCGACCCCGCCGTGGATCTGCCCCTCGACGATCATCGGGTTGATCAGGTTGCCGCAGTCGTGCACCACGGCGTAGCGCAGGATGCGGATCTCCGCGGTCAGCGGGTCGGTCTCCACGATCGCCGCGTGCATGCCGGAGGCGAAGGTCGAGCGGATCGGCGAGTAGTAGTCGCGCCCCTCAAGACCCGGCTCCTCCCCCTCGGCCACCGGCGGCCGGTCGAAGGACGAGGCGCCCGCGAACTGGGTCGCCCTGGCCGCCTCGGCGTCGAAGGCGTAGCGCAGCGGGTTGGACAGCACCGCCACCGTCGCCAGCGGGATCGTGGTGCCGGGAGCGCCGACCACCCGCACCTCCCCGTCGACGATCTCCAGGTCCCGGGGGTCGGCCTCCAGCGCCTCCGCGGCGATCCGCAACGCCTTCTCCCTGACCTTCCTGCAGGCCAGGGCGATCGCGTTGCCGCTCATCACCGCGGCCCGCGAGGCGAACGTGCCGACCGCGTAGCCGAACCTGCGGGTGTCCCCGGTGACCACCGAGACCCGTTCCAGCGGCACACCCAGCTCGGCCGCGGCGATCTGCGCGAACACCGTCTCGTGCCCCTGGCCCTGGGAGGTGAGCCCGGTGGAGACGTGCACCCGGCCGTCCGAGGTGATCTGGACGTGCCCTCCCTCGTATGGGCCGACACCGGTGCCCTCGACGTAGCAGCCGATCCCGATCCCGATCGCGCGCCCCTCGACGGCGGCGCGGGCCTTCAGCCCGGGGAAGTCGTCCCAGCCGATCAGCTCCTTGAGCAGCCGCAGCGACTCCGGGTAGTCGCCGCTGTCGTAGATCAGCGGGCGGCCGTCCTGGAAGATCAGGCCCTGGTCGTAGGGGAACTCGTCGGGCTGGATGAAGTTGGCCGCGCGCACCGCGGTGCGGTCGGCCCCCAGGTGCTCGGCGATGTGGTCCATGGTCCGCTCCATGCAGAAGACCGCCTGCGGGCGGCCCGCCCCCCGGTACGGGGTGACCTGCACGGTGTTGGTGTAGATCGAGGAGAACTCGACCCGATAGGCGCCGATCCGGTATGGGCCGAGGAGCTGGGTGGAGGTGATGATCGGCACGATGATCCCGTACGGCGTGTAGGCGCCGTGGTCGTGCAGGATCTCGACGTCCAGGCCCAGAATCCGGCCCTCGTCGTCGAAGCCGACCCGGACCGACTGCACCTGGGCGCGCTCGTGCGCGGAGGAGATGAAGTGCTCGCGCCGGTCCTCGGTCCACTTGACCTCCCGGCCGAGCGTGATCGCCGCCCACGGGACCAGGATCTCCTCCGGCCAGGGGTGCACGATCTTCACCCCGAAACCGCCGCCCACGTCCGGGGCGACCACCTCGACCTTCGGCAGCGGCAGGCCGAGCTTGGCCGCGATGGCCATCCGGACGCTGGTGGAGGTCTGGGTGCTGGAGTGGACGCGCAGCGAACGGTCGTCGGCGTCCCAGCGGGCGTGCACGCCGCGCCCCTCCAGCGGCATGGACGCGCTGCGCTCGATGTCGAGCCGGAAGGCCAGCGTGTGCGGCGCGGCGTCGATGGCCTCGCGCGCGCCGAGCCCGGCGGCCGAGGGCACCTCCTGGACCAGATGCGCGCCGACGTTGCCCGGCACGTCGGCGTGCACGAGCTGGGCGGACTGCGCGGCCTCCTCCACCCCGACCACCGGCTTGAGGATCTCGTAGTCGACCTCGATGAGCGCGCAGGCGTCCTCGGCGAGGTAGCGGTCACGGGCGACGACCATCACGACGGGCTCGCCGACGTGCCTGACGATCTCGCGGGCCAGCGGGTACGCGGTGCGGCCGTGGGTCAGCGCCGGATGCGGGATGAGCAGCGGCAGCGGCTCGGCGAGCGCGCCCGGCAGATCCTCCCAGGTGTAGATCGCCACCAGCCCCTCGACCTCGATGGCGGCCGAGACGTCGATGTCGCGGATCCGGGCGTGGGCGTGCGGGGATCGGACGAACGCCGCCTGCAGCGCCCCCGGCGCCAGGTCGTCGAGGTAGCGGCCGCGCCCGGTCAGCAGCCGGGGGTCCTCGCGCCGCCTGACCGGCTCGCCGAACAGTTTCGTGGTCATGATCGCCTCACCGGGACGTGTCTCCTGCCTCGCCCGCCCGAGGGTCCTCCGGGACCACCCGGAAAGTCCTCGTGCTCCCCCGAGAATCTCCCGCGCCCGCTCAAGGCTCCTCCGCCATGATCTCGGCCGCGCGGTGGACGGACTTGACGATGTTCTGGTAGCCCGTGCACCGGCACAGGTTGCCGGAGATGCCCTCCAGCACCTCCTCGTCGCTCGGCGCCGGGTTGTCCCGCAGCAGCGCGGTCACCGTGCACAGGAAGCCGGGCGTGCAGAAGCCGCACTGCAGGCCGTGGCACTCGGCGAAGGCCCGTTGCACCGGCGAGAGCGTGCCGTCCTCGCCGGCGAGCCCCTCCACCGTGGTGATGTCGCGCCCGTCCACGGTGACCGCGAACGTCAGGCAGGAGCGGACGGGCTCGCCGTCCAGCAGCACCGTGCAGCACCCGCAGACCCCGTGCTCGCACCCGACGTGCGTGCCGGTCAGGCCGAGGTCGTGCCGCAGGCAGTCCGAGAGCAGCCGCCGCGCCGGGACCGAGGCCTGCCTGACCACCCCGTTGACGGTCAGCGTGATCTCATGCATCTACGGCCTCCCTGGCGGCGTCACGGAGTGCCTGCTCGGTGAGGACTCCGGCGAGGTGCCGCCGGTAGGCGGCGGTCGCGTGGATGTCTGCCTCCGGCTCGATCTCGTCCTGCACGGCGCGGGCCGCCGAGGCCCAGTCCGCCGAGTCCGGCGGCCGGTGACCGACGGCCTCGGTGACGTCGACGAGCACCGGGACGGGGCCGAGGCTCACGCACGCCACCGTGGCCGAGGTGATCCTCAGATCGTCGTCCAGCACGACCAGTGCCGCGATCCCGGCCAGGGCGTAGTCGCCGTGCCGCCGGGCGACCTCGCGGAACGCGGTGCCCGAGCGCGGGGGCGGGACGGGGAAGAACGCGGAGACGGCCAGCTCGCCCGGGTCGATCGCCGACTCCAGGGGACCGGTGAAGAAGTCCTCGGCGGCCACGTCCCTGACGGCGCCCGGCCGGGCCAGCCGTACCGAGCCCCTCAGCAGGGCGAGCACGGCCGGCAGTTCGGCGGCGGGGTCGGCGTGGGCCAGGCTGCCGACCACGGTGCCCCGGTTGCGGATCACCGGGTGGGCCACCAGCCGGAGCGCCTGGCGCAGCAGCGGCTGGGCCGCGGCGACCTCCTCGGAGCGTTCCACCGCCGCGTGCCTGGCCAGGGCGCCGACCCGCACTCCGCCAGGCTCGACGTCGACGGCCGCCAGTTCGGCCAGCCGGTTGATGTCGACCAGATGCGCGGGGGCGACCAGCCGCATGTTCAGCAGCGGGATCAGGCTCTGCCCCCCGGCGAGCACCTTGCCGTGCTCCCCGGCCCCGGCGAGGGCGTCGAGCGCCTCGCCGAGGGAGCGGGGGGCGTGGTATTCGAAAGGGGGTGGTTTCACCCGGCGGCCTCTCGTTGTGGCTCGGACACCTCTGCCGGACCGGCGCCGCCCCGTCCGGAGATGGCCCGGAGCAGGTGGTAACCCACCACCACCACGATGGTGCCGAGGGCGATGCCCTCCAGCGTGAAGTCCGAGCTGATCATATGCTTGACCGGGCCGATGGCGAGGATGATTCCCGCCCCGATCGGGACGAGGTTGACCGGGTCCGCGAAGTCGACCCGGTTCTCGATCCAGATCTTCGCGCCGAGCAGGCCGATCATGCCGTACAGGATGACGGTGATGCCGCCGAGCACGCCGCCCGGCGTGGCCGCGACCAGCGCGCCGAACTTCGGGCAGAGGCCGAACAGGATCGCGATGACGGCGGCGATGTAGTAGGCGGCCGTCGAGTAGACGCGGGTGGCGGCCATGACGCCGATGTTCTCGGCGTAGGTGGTGGTCGGGGAGCCGCCGAAGGTGCTGGCCACGACCGTGGCGGCGCCGTCGGCGATGACCGCCCGGCCCATGTACGGGTCGACGTCGGTCTTGGTCATCTCGCCGACGGCCTTGACGTGGCCGACGTTCTCGGCGACCAGCGCGATCACGGCGGGCAGCACCAGCAGTACGGCGGAGAACTTGAAGTCGGGGAAGTGCATGTTCGGCAGGCCGATCCAGTCGGCCGCCGCCACCGCGTCGAAGCTCACCCTCGGGTGCGTGTCGATCGCGCCGGTGCCCGCGTTGAAGGCGGTGATGTTGCCGAAGATCTTGTCGGCCCCCCAGGAGAGGACGAAGCCGATGATCAGGCCGAGCAGGATGGCGATCCTGCCGATGAAGCCCTTGAAGAGCACGATGAGGACGAACGTGACGGTCATCGTGATCAGGGCCATCCACTGGTCCTGCGGCCAGTAGATGTCGGCGACGACGTACGCCAGGCCGAAGCCGATCAGCATGACGACGGCACCGGTGACGACCGGCGGGAAGACCCGGTTGATGACCTGCACGCCGAGGAAGTGGACGGCCACACCCACGAGCGCGAGTACCAGTCCGGCGACGAGGATGGCGCCGGTGACGATCGCGTCGGTGGCGGGCGTGTCACCGCCCATGAGCGCCCGGATGGCGAGCACGCCTCCCACGAACGACGCGCTGGTCCCGAGGTAGCTGGGGACCTTCCCCTTCACGATGAGCAGGAACATGATCGTTCCGACGCCCGAGAACATGATGGCGACGTTGGGGTCGAGCCCCATCACCAACGGGAAGACGAACGTGGCGCCGAACATCGCGACGACGTGCTGCGCCCCGAATCCGACCATCCGCGGCCATGACAGCCGCTCGTCGGGTCTGACCACCTCTCCCGGGGCGAGTGTTCGGCCGTCGCCGTGTTTCGTCCAACCTGCAACCATCGAGCCCCACCTTTCACCGGGCCGTCGGTCGGTGGCCACCCCGCGGGCATCCCTCCGGCGAGTCCCTTACTACCGTTGCGGGCACATTAGGACTGAGCCCATGTGCGGACATCGTCATGATCTGCCAAATCTGAGCAGCTGACCAGTGAATGCCTCGCGCACCACCAGTGAGAACGCCCGGTGAAGGACACAGGGGACGGTGAAAGATATAGGTATGTGACATAGCCGGCAGCGCGGACGGCCCGTCACGGCCCGGAAGAGCGGCCCCAGAGAGCGGCCGGAGGCAGGCGGACGGCCCGCCGGAGAGCAGGGCGGGGCCGGTGACGGGATCAGGCTCCGGCGGCGACCACCCGGATCTCGAAGCCGTCGCCGGTCACCACCTGGCCGTTGCGTATCTTGCAGGTCTTGCGGAGCTCGACCTCACCGTCCACCAGCACGTTGCCGTCGGCGATGAAGTGCTTGGCCTGGCCGCCCGTCTCGGTGACGCCGCAGTACTTGAGCAGGTCACAGAGCGGGATGTAGTCGGTTTCCAGCTCGAAGGTCTCGTTCACGCCGAACAGCTTAGGTCCCGCGCGCTCCAGGACGCGGGTGCTCCTTCGGACGCCGACTCCCGCGCACGTCCGGGACGCGGAGCACCGGTCTCAGATCCCCCTCATCCGCAGGACGTGCAGGGCCAGGGTGAGGTTCAGCCGCAGGTGGGCGTCCTCGGTGAAGCCGCCGAGCATGCGTTCCAGCTTGCCGATCCGGTAGCGCAGCGTGTTGTAGTGGAAGTGCAGCCTGCGCGCCGTCTCCGCCACGTTGAGGTTGGTCTCCAGCAGCACCTGCAGGGTGCGGCGCAGGTCGGCGTTCTCCGCGTCGTCGTCGGAGGCGAGCGGGCCGAGCGTCTCGCGGACGAAGGCGTGCAGCTCGGCGGTGTCGTTGACCAGGGAGAGCAACCGGTAGACGCCGAGCTGGTCGAAGTGCGCGACCGCGCCGTTGCCGTGGAGCTGGCGGCCCACCCGCGCGGCCTTCAGCGCCTGGCCGTACGCCTCGGGCAGCGCCTCGGCACCGACGGCGGTGCGGCTGGCACCGGTGGAGAAGGTGGCGGGCAGGCACTCGGCGAAGGCCACGGCGGCGTCCTTGGCCAGGCGGCCCGCGTCGACCGCCGCGTCCACGATGGTGACGACCTCGTGGGAGAAGCCCGCCACCGCGCCGCGCGCGTCGTGGCGGCGCATCGCGCCGGTCCAGCAGGTGACCAGCCGGTCCTGGGCGGCGCGCTCGTCGCCCTCCGGGTCGAGCTCGGCCACCAGCACGGTGACCGGGCGCTGCAGGTCCCAGCCGAAGGCCCTGGCCCGGGAGGAGACCCGCTCGGAGCCTCCCGCCCTGCCGGTGAGCACGTCGCGCAGGAAGTCGGCGCGGTACTTGCTCTCGACGGCGTTGACCGCCTCCTGCCGGGTCACCACCAGCGCGGCGACCGTGGCGGCACGTTCCAGAATGCCGACATCGCTGTCACCGATCGAACCGACGGGGCCGCAGGCGACGATCCTGCCGTGGTGGTGGCCGCCCGCCACCACCGGCACCGAGGTGTGGCGGGAGTCGGGGGCGCCGCGCAGCGCGGCCACGTGCTCGGCCGGCCCGGCCGAGGCCAGCACGTGGCCCGTCCCGTCCAGCACCGCCACGCCCACGTCAAGCAGCCCCGCCACCTCGGCCGTCACCTCGCGCAGCCCGCCCCCGGCGAGCACCACCTGGACCAGCGCCCGGTGCGCCTCCTCCGCCCTGGCCAGCACGACGGCCTGGCGGTTGAGGATGTCGGTGAGCACCTGGTTGAGGATGTCGTCGAAACCGACGTCGTCGGGAAGCTGGATCAGCGGGAAGCCCAGCCGGTCGGCCTGCTCCACCATCTCCTCCGGCAACTCGTCGAGGTAGCGGCCGAGCTTGATGGCCAGCGCGGCCAGACCGCGCTCGTCGAGGTCGGCCACCAGCCTGCCGAGCGACTGGGGGGTGTTGCGCAGCGGGTAGCCGGTGGTGAGCAGCAGCTCGTGCGGCTTGACCCAGGCCAGGACGTCGGGCACCTCCATCACGTTGAGCCGCTGCACCACCCGGTCCAGGCCCCGCTCTCCCGCGATCAGCCGGGCTCCCGCCAGCGTCGAGACGCCGAGGACCTCGCCGACGGCGACTCCGTGAATGATCGTTCCGGTGCTCGCCGGCCGTACGGGAGGTTCCATGAGGCGATTGTGACCGATAGACCCGTCTGTCAGGAAGAGCCAACCTTTGGGCTGACTGTTGGCAGCTTTATCCGTACGGCCTGCGTCCACGCCCGTTCTACCGTACGGCTCAATGGATGGGGGAGTCCGTGAGCGAGCGAACCGCTGGAGAGAGCACCTTCACACCCACGGGGCCTGCCGAGGAGCGCTCATGAGCGTTGGAACGCGCCCGAAGGCGCGGCACGTGCACGTGCGGACACATGGCACCGGCGCGGCCAGCACGACCCTGCGCCAGGTGCTGGAGGCGCCCCGCCGCCCGGCGCGGGTGCTGGCGGCCTTCCCCGCCGGCGTCTACCTTGAGGTACGCACCGAGCTGGAACCGCAGGTCATCGCGGTGGTGACCGGGCAGGCCACCCGCCTGCCCAACGCCATGGTGGTCACCGACCCGATGCCTCAGGTCGCGGTGGGTGACGAGGCGTGCGTCGGCGACGGCTCGATCGACGTCGGGCGGCTCAGCCTGCGGGCCCATCGCTGGTGGAACCCGGCCCCGCCGCTCGGCACCGTGAAGGTGGCGGAGCTGGTCCGCTCGCTGCCCGCGATGACCGAGCTGTGCGAGCGGTCTCCGAGGCGGTCGGGGCTGGAGGGCAACGGCGCCGCCGGCCTGCTGGCCCAGGGGTGCGCCGAGGGCTCGCTGCTGAAAAGCGTCGTGGCCGCCGAGCAGCTGGTCGGGCTGGGCCCCGGGCTCACGCCGAGCGGTGACGACGTGCTCGCGGGACTGCTGGTCGCGCTGCGCCACCTGGGCGGCGCGACGGGGGCCGGCCGTGCCGTCTGGCTGGCCGACTGGCTGGCCGCCGCCGTCACCTTCGACGTACGGGGCAGGACCACCCCCATCTCGGCGGCGCTGCTGCACTGTGCCGCCAGGGGCGAGGGCAGCGGCGAGGTCCTGGCCGTGCTGCGGGGCCTGGCGGGGCGGCAGTCCCTGGAGCCGGCGCTCCGCCGCCTGCTCCAGCTGGGTCACACCTCAGGGGCCGACCTGGCATGGGGGCTGCGCATCGGGCTCGCGGCGGTGATCGATCTGGAAGGCAGGGGCAATTGAGCACTGATGTGGTCCGGGTGCGCACCGGGGTCTACCACGACTCCGTGAGCCTGATGCGGGTCAGCCGGACGGCGACCGCGCTTCCCGGCGTGGAGGTCGCGGTGGTGGCGATGGCCACGGAACTCAACCTCGGGATCGCCGCCGAGCTGGGGTTCGACCTCCCCAAGGCCGGTCCCGCCGACCTGCTGATCGCGCTGCGCGGCGGCGAGGCGGACGCCCTGGAGGCCGCCCTCGCGGAGCTGGACGGGTTGCTGGCGGGACTCTCCACCCCGCCGGCCGGCGGCGCCGCCGAGCACCCTCCGCACACGGTCCGTGCCGCGGCCCGCGAACACGCCGCCACGCTGGCCCTGGTCTCGGTACCCGGGCCACACGCGTTCGCCGAGGCGCTGGACGCGGTCGAGGCCGGCCTGTCTGTGATGATCTTCAGCGACAACGTGCCGGTCGAGCAGGAGGTACTGCTCAAGCGGCGCGCCGCCGAGCTCGGCGTGCTGGTCATGGGCCCGGACTGCGGCACCGCGGTGATCGGCGGAGCCGGTCTCGGATTCGCGAACGTCCTGCGGCCGGGCCCGGTCGGTCTGGTGGCCGCCTCGGGGACCGGTGCGCAGCAGGTGGCCTGCCTGCTGGACCACGCGGGAGTGGGGGTCTCCCACGTGCTGGGCGTGGGCGGCCGTGACCTGTCCGCGGACGTGGGTGGGCTGTCCACCCTGCGCGCCCTGGAGGCCCTCGACGCCGACCCCGCGACCGAGCTGATCGTCCTGATCTCCAAGCCTCCCGCGCCCGAGGTCGCGCGGGCCGTCGCCGAGACCGTCGCGAAGCTCGGCACTCCGGTCGTGACCGCCCTGCTCGGCCCCGGCCAGGACGACCTGACCACGGCGACCGAGACCGCCCTGCGCGTCCTCGGCGCCCCGGTCCCCGCCTGGCCGTCCTGGCCCGCCCCCGGCACGGCGCGGAGGCACGCGGGAGGTCTGCGCGGCATCTACTCGGGTGGGACGCTCTGCGTGGAGGCACGGCTGATCACCGGAAGCGGGGAGTTCACCGACTTCGGCGACGACGCCTACACGGTCGGCCGGGCCCACCCGATGATCGACCCGACGCTCCGCCTGGAGGCCCTGGCCGAGGTGCCGCCGGGCGAGGTCGTCCTGATCGACGTGGTCCTCGGCCACGGCGCCGACCCCGATCCCGCCGCGACGCTCGCGCCCGTGATCGCCGGGGCCACCGCGAGAGGTGTCACGGTGATCGTCGCCTTGGTCGGCTCCGAGGGCGACCCGCAGGGACTGAACGCGCAGGCCGAGACCCTGAACGCGGCGGGCGCCGCGGTGTTCACCTCCAACGCCCAAGCCGCGGGACACGCCGCCGAGGTCGCCGGGATCGCTCGTTGACCGCCGTCGGACGCCGGGTAGCGGCTGCCCTCTCCCCGGACGTCACCGTTCTTCGCTCAGGAGTTCACCCATGACGCTGACCATGCTTTCCGGCGAGCCGGAAGTGATCACGGTGGGGGCCGGCGTGCTCGGCGAGGCGCTGGACGCCCAGGCCGTCCCCCGGACGCGGGTGGACTGGCGCCCGCCGATGCCCGGCACCGAGGCCGACCTGGCCCGGGTGCTGGCCGACCCGCGCAGGGGCCGCGCCAACGAGACGGCGGTGGGCCGCCTGGTCTCCGCCCGGCCGCAGCTCGTCGGGGTGCGTCCCGCGCACGAGGTACTCGACCTGCCGAAGGGCACGTTCCTGCACGCGGGGCCGCCGATCGAGTGGGAACGGGCGTCGGGTCCGATGCGGGGCGCGCTCATCGGGGCGATGCTGCTGGAGGGGCTGGCCGCCGACGCCGCCGACGCCGAGGAGCGGCTGGCCCGCGGGCAGGCGCGGCTGGACTCCTGCCACCACCACCGGACCGTCGGGCCGATGGCGGGCGTGGTCACCCCGTCGATGTGGATGTTCGAGGTCCGTGACGCCGAACACGGCGGCACCGCCTACTGCTCGCTCAACGAGGGGCTGGGCAAGGTGCTGCGCTACGGCGCGTACGGCCCGGAGGTGCTGAGGCGACTGCGCTGGATGGCCGAGGTGCTCGGCCCCGTGCTCCAGGCCACCCTGGAGCGGAGCGGTCCGCTGGACCTGCGGGCGCTGACCGCGCAGGCCCTGCAGATGGGCGACGAGCTGCACAACCGCAACCGCGCCGCCACCTCGCTGCTGGTCCGCGAGCTGGCTCCCGAGGTGGTGGAGGCCGCTCCCGGCCACGCCGCCGAGGTGCTCCGCTTCATCAACGGCAACGACCACTTCTTCCTCAACGCGGGCATGGCCGCGTGCAAGGTCAGCGCGGACGCCGCGCGGAACGTCCCCGGCTCCACGATGATCGTCGCGATGGCACGCAACGGCACGGACTTCGGGGTCCAGGTCTCCGGGCTGGGCGATCGCTGGTTCACCGGCCCCGCGGGCGTGCCGGACGGTCTCTACCTCGGCGCGTACGGTCCGGACGACGCCAATCCCGACATCGGCGACTCCACGATCACCGAGACGGCCGGCCTGGGGGGCTTCGCGATGGCCGCGGCCCCGGCGATCGTGCGGTTCGTCGGTGGCGACGTCTCGGACGCGACGGCGGCCACCCGTTCCATGTACGAGATCACCCTGGCCGAGCATCCCGCGTACCAGATCCCGGGGCTGGACTTCCGGGGCACGCCGGTCGGCGTCGATGTCACGCTGGTCGCCAGGACGGGCCTGCTGCCCACCGTGAACACCGGTATCGCCGGCCGGGTCGCGGGGACCGGACAGGTCGGCGCGGGTCTGGTCAGCCCGCCCGCCTCGGCTTTCACCACGGCGCTGGCCGCGCTGGCCGAGGCGGCCGATCATGGAAACGGATCGGTTTAGCGCGATCCCTTGGCTATTGAGAACGGGCAAAGCTGACAATTCACCCGCTCGCCGGTAGCATTCGGCGACGTCAGGGCGCGGACACAAGTTCAGTGATCCGAAGAACACCGATCACTGACAAATGCCGTCAAGCGCTTTCTCCGTATGCCAACTTCCATTACCGAATGACATCCCGATATCGTGTCCAGCCTTACAAAAAGGGCTGGTTGTGGGGAACGGGGTACGATGACCGATCGCTTGCTCGGGAGAAACCCCCAGGGGCCTGAGGGTGGCGATTCCGCCGGAGCCACACCGGAGGGCCAGGGCAGGCTGGTGGGCAGGCGCTACCGCCTGGTGTCGCCGGTGGGCCGTGGTGGGATGGGCATGGTGTGGCACGCCCACGACGTCCTGCTCGACCGGGACGTCGCGGTCAAGGAGCTGATCCTCCCCTACGGGCTCGACCACGCGGGCAGGCAGGGGGCGCACCGGCGGATGCTCCGCGAGGCCCGCTCGGCGGCCCGGCTCAGCCACCCCGGCATCGTCACGGTCCACGATGTCGTCGAGGAGGACGGCCGCCCCTGGATCGTGATGGAGCTGGTCCGCGCCTGGTCGCTTGAGCAGGCCGTGCGGCAGAGCGGACCGCTGCCCGTGGTCCAGGCCGCCGAGATCGGCATCCGGGTGCTCGACGCGCTCCGCCACGCCCACGCCGCCGGGATCATGCACCGCGACGTCAAACCCGGCAACGTGCTGCTGACCTCCGACCGGGTGGTGCTCACCGACTTCGGCATCGCCGCGATAGAGGGCGACGTCACGATCACCCAGACCGGCCTGCTGATGGGCTCCCCCGCCTACATCCCGCCGGAGCGGCTGTCGGGCCAGCAGGTCACTCAATCCTCCGACCTGTGGTCCTTCGGTGCCACGCTCTACGCGGCGGTCGAGGGCCGGCCCCCCTACGAGGGTCCTGACGCGGTGGCCGTGCTCGGCGCGATCCTCACCCAGGAGCCCAACCGCCCCCAGCGAGCCGGCGCCCTGATCACCGTCATCGAGGGCCTGCTCCGCAAGAACCCCGCCGACCGGATGAGTGCCGCCCAGGTGTCGGATCTGCTGGACCGGGTGCTGCGCAGCCACGGCTCCAGCACCCCGAACCGCACGCCCAGCCCGGCGCCCTCGTCGATGCCGGTCCCCGGCGACTCCATGCCGATGCACCTGATGCCCCCGCTGGACGTGCCGTCGGGGCCGATGCCCTCCCGGATCATCGAGACGCCCTCCGGCCCGATCCGGGTGCCCTATGACCCCGCCGCCGACTCCTCGGGCGGTCACGCGCTCCCCTACGACGCACTCGCCGGCCCGAGCGGGGGCCACCGCGCGGACCTGCTCTCCCTCCCCGGGCACTCCTCAGCTCCCAGGTCCGCGCAGACCGGCGGGCACCAGCGCGGCTACGACGCGCTGCGCATCCCGGCGACCGGACCTGACGGCAACCCGTTCGACGCGCTGACCAGCTTCTCCGGCGACCTTCCCGGCGTCCCGCCGTCCGCACCGCCGCGCGATGGGCGGAGCGGGGCCGCACCCTGGCCAATCCAGGGGCCCACCCCGGCCCCGCAGGAGCAGGCCCCCTCCGACGCCGTACGGAACTCCCAGGCCCTGACCTCACCCGGCAGGGTAGGGGCACGCGCGGGCACGCGCCGCGCGCCGGAGCGCGAGGGCGGCCGGTCGCGCGGCAGCGGCCCCGACAGCCGTCTGCTGATGCTCGGCGGGGGCGGCGTGCTGGCCATCGTGGTCGCCGGGCTCATCGTCTTCCTGATCGGCGACGACTCCGGCACCGCGAACCCCACGGGCCCCTCGGCGGCGATCTCCGCGCCCGCCGACCCGGGGACGTCCTCCGGGGCCGACGAGGAGATCCCCGACGGCTTCAAGTCGGCGAGCGCCGCCGGGGTCTCCGGCGCGGTGCCCGGCGACTGGACCGTGAAGGCCGGCCCCAAGGGAACCGTCACCTTCTCCGGGCCGAAGGGCGGCGGGCAGAACATCGTCGTCGTCGAGGTGCCGGTCGGGGACCCGGTGGCGGCACTCCGCAAGGCGAGCAAGAAGGGCCTGGACGAGTACACCGAGGTGGGCGTGACGGTGGTGAACTATCGCTCGTGGAAGGCCGCGGACTGGGAGTACACCTACGTCCAGCCCAACGGCGTCCCGATGCACGGGCTGACGCGCTACGTCGCCGTCAACGGCCAGACCGCCTACCAGATCACGTTCAGGGTGCAGGATCTCGACTGGGAGAAGAACTCGGAGATCCTGGGCACCTTCTTCGCCACCTTCACCTCCGCCGACTGAGCCTGTCCGCGAGACGACTTCCCGGTTCGGTCACGAGTGATGACACACTTCACTCGTGACCACCGACACCACGCCCCCCGACATCTCCGGTGCCCGCAGTGACGGCGGTGAGCGGATCGCCACGGTGCAGCGGCGGACGCTCGCCGTCCTCTCCGCCGCCCAGATCAGCGGCGGGATCGGCGTCGCCGTGGGACTCGCCTTCAGTTCGGTGACCGTGAAGGAGCTCTCCGGCTCCACGACGCTCAGCGGGCTGGCCGGGACCGCGACGGTGCTGGGCGCCGCGCTGCTGGCGCTGCCCACCGCCAGATCGTCCGGCCGGGGTGGCCGGCGGGCCGGGCTCACCCTGGCCTACGGGTGCGCCCTGCTCGGCTGCCTGGTCTCGCTACTCGCCCTCACCATGGGTTCGTGGCCGCTGCTGCTGGCCGGGCTGGTGCTGTTCGGCGCGGCCAGCGCGGGCAACCTGGCCTCCCGCTACGCCGCGACCGACCTGTCGGCGCCGGGGCACTCGGCCCGGCACCTGTCGCTGGTGGTGTGGGCCACCACCATCGGGGCGGTCACCGGCCCGAACCTGGCGGGGCCCGCCGAGCGGTTCAGTGCCGGGTTCGGCCTGGCACCGGGTAGCGGTCCGTTCGTCCTCGCCCTGCTGAGCTTCGCGATCACCCTCGGCGTCATCCTCCTCGCCCTGCGCCCGGACCCCCTGCTGCTGGCCCGCTCCGCGTCCCTGCCCCCATCCCTGCCCCCGGACACCGTTCCGGACGGCACCGCCCTGGACGGCACGGTCCCGGAGGCCGCGTCACCCGCCCCCGGGGAGCGGAGCACGACGCCGCACGGCTCCGACTCCACTCCCCCCTCGGTCCCGGCCACGGCCTCGGGGAAGGGCGGGGGCACGTTCCGCGCCGCCTGGCGGGTACTGCGTGAGACCCCCCTGGCGAGGCGCGCGCTGGCCGCGATCGCGGTCAGCCACACCGCCATGGTGTCGATCATGTCGATGACCCCGGTCCACCTGGACCACGGCGGCTCGACGTACACGGTCATCGGTATCGTGATCAGCCTGCACATCGCGGGAATGTACGTGCTGTCCCCCGTGGTCGGCTGGCTGGCCGACCGGGCCGGACGGACACCGGTGCTGGTGCTGGGGATGGGCCTGCTGCTGACCTCCGCCGTCCTCGCGGGCGGGGCCGGGGCGCACGACGTCACGCGGATCACCGCCGGGCTGACCCTGCTCGGCCTCGGCTGGTCCTGCGGGCTGATCGCCGGCTCGGCGATGCTCAGCGAGGCGGTGCCGCTGGCACACCGCACCTCCGTGCAGGGCCTGTCGGACCTGCTGACGAACCTCTGCGGCGCGACCGGAACCGTGGCCGCCGGGGTGATCGTCGGCGGTCTCTCCTACGGCGCGCTCGGCGTGGCCGTCGGGGTCATGGTGACGATCACCGGCGCCTGGCTGGTCCTGAGCAGGAACTGACCCGCCGGGATCCGGGGCTCCTGGCCGCTCATCCCCGCCGGGCGGAGCTCACTTGGCGTCGGCGTAGCACCGCACCTGGACCGCCTGCATCGGGAAGCGGACGGGAGTCGAGCCGAACAGCAGCCGGCTCGCCTCCTCCGCCGCCCTGCCGACCGCCGCGACGACCTCGTCGGCCTGCTCGGCCGGGCAGTGCACCATCACCTCGTCGTGCTGGAAGAACACCAGCCTGGCCGGGTCGGGCAGCAGGCCGCGCAGCACCGCCATCAGCGCGAGCGCCCACTCGGCCGCGGTCGCCTGGACCACGAAGTTTCTGGTGAACCGGCCGCGGTCGCGGGCCGCGCGGCCTCCCTCGGGCCCCGAGACCAGCTTCCGCCAGCCGGCTGAGGGCGGCGGCGAGGTGCGGCCCAGCCAGGAACGGACCACCTTGCCCTCCTCCCCCGCGCGGGCGGCGTCCTCCACGAACTGGTAGGCGCGGGGAAAGCGCTGGCGCATCACGGCCAGCAGCTTGGGCGCGTCTCCGCTGGTGCCCCCGTACATCGCCGACAGCATGGCGATCTTGGCGTTGTCGCGCTCGCCGCCGAACGCCTGCGCCAGCGCCTGGTAGAGGTCGATCTGCCCGGCCGCCTTGGCCAGGCCGCCGTCCCCGGCCATGGCGGCCAGCACCCGCGGTTCCAGCTGGGCCGCGTCGGCGACGACCAGCGCCCAGCCGTCGTCGGCCACGATGACCTTGCGCATCAGCTTGTGGATCTGCAGGGCGCCGCCGCCGTTGGTCGCCCAACGGCCCGTCACCACGCCGCCCACCACGTACTCGGGCCGGAAGCGGTGGCCTCGGACCCACTGGTCGGCCCAGGCCCAGCCGTGGAAGCTGTAGAACCTGGCCATCTCCTTGTAGGCGAGCAGGGGCGCGACACCGGGGTGGTCGACCTGCCTGATGTCGTGGGCCCTGGTGGAGGAGACGGGCACGCCCGCCGCCTTGAACGCCCTGACGATCTGCTGCGGGGAGTCGGGGTTGAACGGGGTGCCGAAGGCCGCCGCCACCTGGTCGGCCAGGGCCTGGAGCTTGGCGGGCCGCATGCCGTGCACCGGGCGCGGGCCGAGCAGATCCGTCAGCAGCTCGTCGTGCACATCCTCGCGCCAGGGCATGCCCTCGGCGGCCATCTCCGCGGCGATCAGCGCCCCGGCCGACTCCGCGGCGACCAGCAGCCGGAACCGCCGCGGGTCCGCGGTGGCCTCGATGCGCCGCAGCTGGTCGGCGTGCACCTCGGCGACCAGGTCCGCGTCGGGGGCCGGCGCCTCCTCCTCGAAAAGGGTGGCCTGCCGCGCCTGAGGTCCCTGATGGTCGTCCGGCACGGGGAGGCCGTGCAGCCTGGCGTGGGCGGCCCTGGCCGAGCGGGGCTCGCCGAACCGTCCCTCGTGGGCCAGGAGCAGGCTCTCGGTCAGCGCCAGGTCGTGACAGCGCGCCAGCCGCACGCCGGCGGCGAGCAGCGCGGGATAGACCTCCCGCGTGTCGGCCCAGACCCAGCGTGGCTGCCGGGCCTCCAGCTCGCGGACCGCCGAGACCAGATCGGCGACGGCCACGGCGGACTCACCGTCCACGCGCAGAACGCCCCCACCGCCGGGGGCGGCCGCGACTGACACGTTCATACGCCAACAGTGCCACGCCGATACGACATTCCGGCCGGGTCAGCCGAGCGATATGACGATCTCGTCCTCGAGCGGGGGCTCGATCTCCTGCGGCAGGCAGCCGGTGGCGGCGAAGCAGCGGATCCGTAAGGCATCGGGCGTCACCGAGACGTGCAGGAAGCTCTTGAAGAACGGCGGGGTGTCCCAGTCCGACAGCTCCGACAGGTAGCGGTGGAAGATCCTGCCCACCGGAAGCCGGAACGGCATCGGCCAGCCGCCGAGGATCCGGGCCGCCCATCTCATCCGCCGGGTGATCGGCACGGCCGGGATGTCCCGTACCGGGGTGTTGCCGATCTGCCGGGACATCAGCGCCGCGCTCTCGTCCGGCGTGAGGTAGAGCCACCGCATGCGCAGCCGGTCGCTGTAGAGCCTGCTGTAGAACGACAACGAGTCACCGCGGAGCGGGTAGCACCTGTAGTCGTCCTCGTGCAGGCCGCCGACGGTGACCCTGGGGATGGTGTGGGTGGCGTGCATGAAGGCCCCCGAGCCGCCCGCCACGATGTACTGGATGGTCCGCTCCCCGACCTTGATCGGAAAGCGCTGGTAGTTGTGCACGTCGCCGCCTATCGCCGCGACGTAGTTGTGCGCGGGATCGGTGACGATGTCGTCGACGGTGCCGCCCCCGGCCAGCTTCGACGGCTTGTAGTCGTTGCGGGTGTAGATGGGCTTTCCGGTGATCAGCACCTTGGGCCGGGGGTCGCGGGAGACCTCGCGCAGCCAGCCGGCCTGCTCGGAGTCGATGTCGCCGCGAATGCCGGTGTCCACGCCGACGATGAGCAGCCCGGGGGTCTCCATCGCCCAGTAGGGGGCCGGCTGCACGGCCTGCTGCTCGGGTCCTGACCGCCGCTCGCGCGCCCTGGCCAGCCGGGCCTCGTCGATCTTCTCGGGCCTGCGCCAGAGCAGGCCGCGCAGCCCGGAGGGCGAAAGCCTGCCCCCCTCGCCCTCCACCTCCAGCGACGGGGCGTCACAGAAGACGCGCATGAAGCCGCCGAGCCCGTCGTACCAGTCGTGATTTCCGGGGATCGCGTAGATCGGCGACCGGTAGTCCTGGTAGGGGCGGAAGAACTTGTCCTCGTACTCGTTCCCCGAGCCTGTGGGGTAGATCACGTCACTGGCGACGACCGCGAAGGCGGTGTCCTCGCCGATCCTGAGCATGCCCGGAACCACGGCGTACTGCGAGGAGTCGCCCTCCCCGGTGTCACCGAGGACCAGGAAGGAGAACTCGGGACCGACGTCCATCGGGATGCGGAAGGAGGGGTCGGCACCCCGGGCCCGCTGGGACGCCACCCAGCGCGCCCGTACCTGCCCCGACGGATCTCCGAACAGGGCCGCGAGGACCTCGTTCCTGGAGCGCCAGACCGTACGCACATCGAGCCAGGAGAAGGCTTTCTGGCTGGGCAGCAGGTCCTCGAAGGTCCCCCTGCGCGTGCAGGACCAGCCCGCGCCCTCCTTGGACACCCGGGAGGAGACCTCACGCCCGCGCTGCGCCGCCCGTCCGACATCGACCATGACCATATCTTGGCAATGATCTTAAGGAGTCGCACCCGGATCGCAGGCAATAAAGGAGGACGATCCACACCAGAAGCGGCTGAACCGGAAATCGTCCGGGGGAATCCGGCGGCGACCGGCGCCGGAGCCGGCACCGCCCCGCCGAAGGCGAGCAGGCGCGAGGTCGTCCCGCGGACTGGAGCGCTCCCCCACCTCGCCATGACCCCGGCGGTTCCCGCTCGCCCCTTTCCACCGGAACCCGCCACGGACCCGCCGGGAGAGCGGCTCATCCCGCGCCGATCTCTGGAATACAGTTCCACCGTGTACGCCTACTGGGAGACCGTTCCGACCAGGTGGAAGGACAACGACGTCTACGGCCACGTCAACAACGCCGTCCACTACTCGATGATGGACACCGTGATCAACACCTGGCTGATCAGGAGCGCGGGCCTGGACATCCACGACGGCGACGCCATCGGCCTGTGCGTCGAGTCGCACTGCGTCTACAAGGCGTCGGTCTCCTTCCCCGAACCCGTCCGGGTCGGGCTGCGGATCGGGCACCTGGGCCGTTCCAGCGTCCGCTACGAGCTCGGGCTGTTCCGCGAGGACGGCAAGACGGTCGTGGCCGAGGGCCACTTCGTCCACGTGTTCGTCGACCGGGAGACCCGGCGGCCCGCCGGGATCCCCGGGCCGCTCCGCGAGGCCATGGAGAAGCTGGTGGTCACCGGTTGACCTCCCATCGCCCACCGGAAGCCGGAGATCGGAGACCGGAAGGCGACCCCGGGAGACCCGCCGGAAAGACGGGCCTCAGGAGACGGGCTTCTCCGGGGCGACCAGGACGCCCGGGTTGAGGATGCCCCCGGGGTCGAGCCGGTCCTTGATCCCGCGCAGGATCTCCACACCCAGATCGCCGATCTCGACCGCGTGGGCCTCCCGGTGGTCGCGGCCGACGCCGTGGTGGTGCGAGATGGTGCCCCCGGCCGTGACGATCGCCTCGTTGACCGACCGCTTGGCCGTCTCCCACTGCCCGACGGGGTCGTCGCTCTGCGCCGTGACGACCGTGAAATAGAGGGAGGCGCCGGTGCCGTACACGTGGGAGATGTGGCACATCACCAGCGGTGAGCCGAGCGAGGCGTGCAGCGAGAGCCGCACGGCCTCGTACAGGCGGGGCAGGTTGGACCAGAATCCGGCGGTCTCCAGTGTCTCGACGGTCGCCCCTGCGGCGAGCAACGAGTCGCGCAGGTAGGGCGCGGAGTAGCGTCCGTGGGCCCACGACTCGCCGGGGCCAGGGCCGAGGTAGACGCCGCCGAGCCCGGACGCCACGGCGGCGACCCGTTCCCGCAGGGCGGGCACCTCCGAGAAGCCCTCGTACCCGGCGACGGCCAGGCAGCCCGCGTCGGCGGACAGCGCGCCGATCTCGCTCGGCCTGGCCAGCCCGATCATCGTCTCGGTCTCGTCGGACAGGCGCAGCACCGTGGGCAGGGCGCCCTCCTGGGCCAGGCGCCGCAGCGCGGCCGAGCCCGCCGCGAACGACTCGAACCGCCATCCCTCGTAGACGCGCTCGGCGGGCGCCGGCCGGACGCGGAGTCTCAGGGAGGTGATCACGCCGAAGGCCCCCTCCGACCCGAGGATCACCTGGCGCAGGTCGGGCCCGGCGGCCGAGGCGGGCGCCCGGCCCAGGTCGAGGGTGCCCCGCGGGGTCGCCACGGTCATGCCGACGACCATGTCGTCGAAGCGGCCGTAGCCGGCCGAGGCCTGGCCGCTGGAGCGGGCGGCGGCGAAACCGCCCAGCGTGGCGTACTCGAACGACTGCGGGAAGTGTCCTAGGGTGAGCCCGTGCCCAGCCAGAAGCTGCTCGGCCTGCGGGGCGCGCAGCCCCGGTTCCATCTCGGCGACCATCGACTCGCGGTCGACGGCGACCAGCCGGTTCAGCCGGGCCAGATCCAGCGCGACGACACCGGCGAAGCCCTGCCTGGTCGCGACCAGGCCGCCGACCACGGAGGTGCCGCCGCCGAACGGGACCACCGCGACCCGGTGCGCGGCACAGGCCGCCAGGACCGCCAGCACCTCATCGTGGGAGCCGGGCAGCACCACGGCGTCGGGCGCGTCGGAGCCGTCTCCAGCGCGCATGCGCAGCAGGTCGGGGGTGGACTTGCCGCGGGTGTGCCGGAGGCGGGCGTCGTCGTCGAAGCGCACGTGGTCGGCGCCGACGACATCGCGCAACGCGGTGAGAACCAGCGGGGACAGGGCCACGGCGGGCAGGCGCACCTCGCCGAAGTCGGCGGCCCGGTCCCGCGGCGGGCGCACGCCCAGCATCTCGTGGAGCAGCTTGCGAATCGGTTCCGGCAGGTCGGCGGCCTTGGCGGGATCCCCCCAGCCGGACCAGAGCATGGGTTCCGCGGCACTCGTCGGTTTTTCCACCCCTACACTGTGACATATGACGTCCATCCGTCACAACGCGGCCGCGGAGAGCGGCGACCAGATCCTCGACGCCGCCCGCGAGGTGGTCCTCGCGGTGGGAGTGCGGCGGGCCACGCTCACCGACGTGGCCCGCCGGGCCGGGGTGTCCCGCATGACGATCTACCGCCACTGGCCCGACATGCGCAGTCTCGTCGCCGACCTGATGACCCGCGAGTGGGTGCGCGTCGCCGGCCGGTTCGCCACCGAGGACCCGGTCACCGCGGCGGTGGCGGTGGTGCGGGCGCTGCGCGACCACCCGCTCTGGCGGAAGATCGTCGAGGTCGACCCCGAGCTGCTCCTGCCCTACCTGCTGGATCGCCGGGGCTCAAGCCATGAGGCCATGCTGAGCCTCGTCGAGTCGGCGATCATCGCAGGACAGGGCCTCGGCACCGTGCGCCCCGGTGACGCGACGAGACTGGCCAGGGGCGTGCTGCTGACGGCCCAGTCGTTCCTGCTCTCCGGCCCCACCATGCTGAACCCGCTCACCAGGGACGATCTGGACGCCGAGCTCGCCACGCTCCTGGAAAGGTACCTAAGACGGTGAAATCGTCTCTCAACGCCGCCCGCCGCGCCCGCGAGCTCGCCGAGGTCCGCGATCTCGTGGTGGACGTGCTGGTGGTGGGGCTGGGCGCGACCGGTGCCGGGGCGGCGCTCGACGCGGCCTCCCGAGGTCTCTCCGTGGCCGCGATCGACGCCCACGACCTGGCGTTCGGGACCTCCAGGTGGAGTTCCAAGATGATCCATGGCGGGCTCCGCTATCTGGCCAGGGGGCAGGTCGGGGTGGCGTACGAGAGCGCGGTGGAACGTGGCCACCTGCTCGGCCGCACCGCGCCGCATCTGGTCAGGGCGCAGCCCTACCTGCTGCCGCTGGTCCCCGCGGTCTCCCGCCACCAGGCTGCGCTGGTGATGACCGGGTACCGGCTCGGCGAGGGGCTGCGGATCGCGGCGGGCACGCCCCGCCACCTCCTTCCCGGCCCCTTGCGCATCTCCGCCGAGCAGGCGCTCGCCCTCGCCTCCCCGCTGGGTTCGCGCGGGCTGCGCGGCGCCCTGCTGTCGTGGGACGGGCGGCTGACCGACGACGCCCGCCTGGTGGTCTCCGTGGCCAGGACCGCCGCCCGCTGGGGGGCGAGGGTGCTGACGCGCTGCCGGGCGCTGGAGGTGTCCGGCGAGGGCGCGCTGGTCCGCGACGAGTTCGGCGGGGACACCTTCACGATCCGGGCCAGAACGGTGGTCAACGCCACCGGGGTCTGGGCCGCCGGGCTTCACCCGGACATCCGGATGCGCCCCTCGCGCGGCACCCATCTGGTACTGCGACCCGAGACGCTGCCGGGTCTGGCCGCGGGGCTGCACATCCCGATTCCCGGCGAGAGCAACCGGTTCGCACTGGTGCTCCCCCAGTCCGACGGGCGGATCTACGTCGGCCTCACCGACGAGCCGGTGGACGGTCCCGTCCCGGATGTCCCGCAGGCACCGGAGGAGGACGTGACCTTCCTGCTCTCCGTCCTGAACTCCGTGCTCGAGGAGCCGGTACGGCGTGCGGACGTCGCCGGCACCTACGCGGGGCTGCGGCCGCTGCTCGCCGCCGACGGCCGCACCGCCGACCTGTCCAGGAAGCACGCGCTACTGGCCACGCCGGACGGGATGGTGACGGTGGTGGGCGGCAAACTGACCACATACCGGCGGATGGCCGAGGACGCGGTCGACCGTGCCGTGTCGCTCGGCGGGCTCAAGGCGGGCCGGAGCCGCACCGCGAACCTGCCCCTCGTCGGGGCCGTCCGGCCGGACGGCTGGAGTGGCAGGGGTACGGACCGGCTCCTGGAACGGTACGGGAGCGAGGCGGGCGCCGTGCGGGCGCTGATGGCCCGCGAGCCCTGGCTGGCCGAGGCCGGCCCGACCGGGGTCACGGGGGCCGAGCTCGTCTGGGCGGTCAGGCACGAGGGCGCCCTGGACGTGGACGACCTCCTCGACCGGCGGACCAGGATCGGCCTCGTCCCCGCCGACCGCGAGGCCGCCCTCCCACTGGCGCGCGCGGCACTGGCCCACTGACACCACTGACACCACTGACACCACTGACACCGCCGACGCGCTTTTACCCGTCTAGGATCCTTCCCCCCTGCGCCACCCTGATCCGACTGTTAGGTTAGTCTTGCCTAACTCGGAGCGAGGAGAGAGTGTGATCACGGGCGGCGGCGCGAGCATGGCGAACATGACGGGCAGGGGATGCGAGCACCCCCGGGGCTGCCATACCGGCGAACTGCCCGTCCACGCCAGCGCGACGGTCGGAGCCCGCTTCTGGCTGCTGATCGAGCACTCCGGCCCCTGGGCCTCCCACCTCGAGGACTGCAAACTCCCCGAGGGCGTTCACACTCTTATCAAACGGGCCACGCGGCTCGGCATCCGGCCCCAGCTGATTCGCCGCCCCGGTCGCAGAAACCCCGTGGAAACCGGCATTCACGTCATGGTCGCCGACTCCACCGCCGCCGAGCCGTGGATCGCCGAAGGCGTCTTCGCAGGTCCAGACGATCTTGACCTTGACAGCGTGGTGGCCGGAGTGGTCCCGGAGTCCTGCATACTTGTGAGTGAGCCGGTTTTTCTGGTCTGCACGCATGCCAAGCGCAACGCGTGCTGCGCCCGCATTGGACTACCCCTAGCTCGGTCCTTGGCGAAATCATTGCCGGACACAGTATGGGAAACATCACATGTTGGCGGCGATCGATACGCCGCCAACCTCGTGTGCTTGCCACACGGGCTTTACTACGGCAGCATGTCTCAGGCTGCTGCGATCGCGGCAGCCGACGCGTACCGGTCCGGCGAGATCATTCTCGACCGTTTCCGGGGACGCGCAGGCATCCCTGAGCCACTGCAGGCCGCTGAGCATTTCATCCGCATTCATACGGGTGAACTCTCGGTTGGCGGAGTGGCCGTGGAATCCTCCAGGTCGGACGGCGCCGTCACCGAGGCATTTGTGCGCGGTAGTGGCGCTCGTTTTCGGGTAGTGGTTGAACCCATGACGCTGACAACGCCATGTGGTACGGCTTGCGCCGATACGATCACTACCTATCGGCTGGTAGCGCTGGACAGGCTGACCCCTGTGCTGTACGCCACGTCCGCGCTGACCTGACCTGAGGGAACATCACGGCCAATCCAGGCGTTGGATCCAGGGACGCCACAAGCGTCCAAATGCGGCATCAACCAGAAATACCTCTCAACTATAAGGTGGTTTTCTCATGTCTCAGGTACGTCGGCAGACCGCCCGGCCTCGGCCCAGCTGGGGATGGCAGGATGACGCCGCGTGCCGGGGCGAGGACCTCGTGCTCTTCTTCGGTCCCGACGGTGAGCGTCAGCCCGAGCGTGACATTCGCGAACGTAAGGCCAAGGCGATCTGCGCCCAGTGCCCTGTTCGCGCCGAGTGCCTGGACTACGCGCTGTCCCGTCCGGAGAAGTACGGCACCTGGGGCGGTCTGAACGAGGACGAGCGCGCCTCCGAGCGTCGCCGTCGCATGCGCCGCGCCGCCAGCGCCGGCATCAGCGCCGTCGCCTGAGCAGTACCTCCACCCGGCTTCCCCCGCACGTGTGATCTCGCGCACCCCTTGCGAGATCACACGTTGTCGTGTCGGGCCCCGCACATGCGGTGTCTGAAGCAGATCACCGCACGGCGGGCATTTCCGCGTTTCACGGCCTGCTGCGGCCCGGCTTCCGCATCTCCTTGTGGATGATCTTCCACTTGTTCTGCAGTTCCTTGCGGAGCCGCGCGTCACTCCTGGAGGCCATCCACGCGGCCTCCCTCTGGAGCTTGTTCCAGCTCTCCAGTCGCCGCTCGGGAAGCGTGCCGTCCTCGATCGCGGCGAGCACCGCGCAGCCCGGCTCGCTGTCGTGGCGGCAGTCGCCGAACCTGCAGCGCTCGGCGAGTTCCTCCAGGTCGGAGAAGACCATGTCCACGCCCTCGCCCATGTCGTACAGGCCGATGCGGCGGATACCGGGCGTGTCGATGATCAGTCCGCCTTTCGCCAGCGGAATGAGCTCACGGTGCACGGTGGTGTGACGCCCCCGGCCGTCGCCGGCCCTGACCTGCTGGGTCTCCATGACGCCCGCCCCGGCCAGGGCGTTGACGAGCGTGGACTTGCCCGCGCCGGAGGCGCCGAGCACCACCGCGGTGCGCGTGCCCTCAAGGTATTCGCGGACGATGCCGACCCCCTCCCCGGTGACCGAGCAGACCGGGTGCACGTCCACCCCCGGCGCCGCCGTGGCCACCTCCCTCAGCAGGAAGTCGAGCCCCTCGCCGATCAGGTCGGACTTGGTGACGAGCACCACGGGACGGCCACCGCTCTCCCAGGCGAGCGCGAGCAGCCGCTCGATCCTGCCCAGGTCCGCGGTGTCGGTGGCGTGCAGCGCCGGTTCGGTGACGAAGACGACATCGACGTTGGCGGCGAGCACCTGCCCCTGTGAGTCACCTGAGAGCCCGCCCCTGGAGACCCTGCCGACACCGCCACGCACGAACGCGGTGCGCCGGGGCAGGAGCGCCTCCAGCTCGAAGCGGCCCTCGGCCAGCCGGCGGAGCCCGACCCAGTCACCGACACAGGGCAGGGCCACGGGATCGGCGGCGGCCTCGCGCCGCACCCGGGCACCGTAGTCGGCCCGGAGATGGCCGGAGGCGGACAGCACCTCGGCGGCACCGCGATCGACGCGGGACACCCGGGCGGGAGTCAGACCGGCGGGGAGTTCGGCGGCGAAGAAGTCGGTCCAGCCGAGCGCGGTGAGAGCGGCCGAAGAAGAGATGATTGGCGAAGACAACGTGGGTACACCCTTTTGGAAGGTCGGGTGCCCCGTCGCGAATCGGCTAGGCGGGCACCCGGAGGTCGGTGGATGGCATGGTCATCAGAACAACCCGCATGATCTCCACCTCCTCGTGGCTCACGGCCGCCCGTCTCCCGAACGACGTCTTCCGGAGAACCATAGCGCAGCCCCTCCCGCCCGGTGCAAGCCCATTTTGGTCGTGCCGGGGAACGCGTCGGGGCCCCGGGACACGTGGTG
>NZ_JBEOZN010000040.1:0-73233 GCF_040298085.1 Streptosporangium sp. NPDC001681
TCGATTAGCTCCTGCTCGCGCCAGTTGTAGATCGTCTGGTCGCTGATCTGTAGATCGAAGGCCACCTGCCGCACGGTCCGGCCGGCCTGCAACAGATCCAGGACTTTCCGGCGGAACTCAGGGGGATATCTCCTTGCCATGCCGACCTCTCCTGAAGGGGGTGGAGGCATGTAAGTCAACCAAAGCGACTCCACGAAAGCCGGGGTACATCAGAGTCTCCACGAAACCCGGCGCGGTTCACGTGACCTGCCTTGGAGGTGGCGCGACCGTTCCGTATATGCTCCGGATCTTGGTCTGTCTCGGGCTGTGAGTGAAAGACCGCATCGGGTGGTTAGGCCCCTGCACCCGGTAAGCCTGCGGTTCGATGCTGCCGCTCCTATGGGGCGCATTCCCCGATCCCATGGTCGCGATGGCAGCGGGGATCCCAGTGAGGACCGTAGTGCATCAGTGAGGCGGCCAGATCGGGGTGGGCGGCGGCCCAGATGTCATCGAAGATGAACCACTGGCGGTAGCCGGAGTGGTAATCGATGTGGATGGCCATCTGAGTCATGTGCTCGCTCTGCCGGATGATCGTGCGGTGCGGATCGCGACCCCGGAAAGTCTCGACCCCCTCCAGCAGGCGTAGCGCGATCTCGTGGGCCTGCTGGTAAGCGCCGTACGTCTCCGGGATGTTCCGCTCGAAGTCGGGCCAAAGGTTGCAGCGCTCCAGGGCCGGCCCGATCTCGTCCTCATCGGGTGCGACGAGGGCGCGCAGGACGGCCAGTTCCCCGGACCACTCATCGATCGGGGCGTCTGTCTCCCGCAGGGTCGCCGCGAGCTGGGGTAACCGGATGCCGGGAAAGCAGGTCGGTGTGTTCCAGCCGATGCTGTCGAGGGTGCTGTAGAAGGTCAGCACGACCGCGTAGGTCGCCCCTTCGCTTCCGGGTTGCGCGGGCGTCGGGGCCCAGGTCGCCACCGGAGGGGTGAACGGCCGGTCGGCGGAGAAGCCGGGAGGGACGCCGGGGAGTTCCCATCCGTCATGCAGCAGGTAGGCCCAGCGCTCCGGTTCGGCGGCCACGAGAGCGTCCTCGACGAAGAAGTAGGCCAGCATGACGTCGTCGTCATCGGTGAGCACCCGCACGCTGTGCTCGTCGACCCGTAGCTCCTGCTCGACGTAGAGGTGTTCCTCCAGGAGGCGGTGCAGCTCCGCCGTGCTCTGGGGCGCGGGCAGCCCCGTCTCGAAGATGGTGGACAGGCCGTAGACGCTCGCCCCGAGTTCGCGGGTGACCCACTCATAAGCGTCATCGCTTCCCGCCTCGTCCCAGACCCTACGGAACCAGTCGAGCACCGTCGCGTCGGGGAAATGCCGCACCAGCTTGCCGGAGGGGCCCTCGTAGACGCTGCGGTAGATGAAAAAGACCATGCCGCAGACCATCTCAGACGGTACTGACAGAACATGATCCGTCAGCTTGCCATGCTTCGCGGTCTCCCGGATGAGACGCCACTGGCGGCACCGGTTTTCCAGAGGGCTGCGTTCCGGGCAGCAGCAGCGCCTTCTACCGGGGTGAAATTACCTCCATCGCACTCATGCAATGAAGATCATCTTTCATGTATCCCGCACTGGTCGGCCGTTGGCACAATGGCTTGGAGATCGAGAAGGTGACGCCGTGGGGGACCACAAACGCGCTCTCATCAACCAAATGGCTGCGCGGATTGACCTGTACGACTCGGGCGAGATTTCCTTACCCAAGCTGGCCGAAGACCTTCGCGGCCTGTTCGAGGCCGCCGATCCGCGCGAGCTGAGCATCAGGGACTCGTTCGAGGAAACCTGGGCCGAACTCGATGCCGAGAGCGAGCTCAGGACGGAGGCATGGGCACCTCCAGGCCTTGCCGATGACGCCCACCTGCGCGAGATCCTCCAGCGGTTGCGCTCCTGGATCGAGTGGTGCGGCTTCGCCTTCTGATCTGTAGGTCCCCAAACGAGGCCCGAAGGCGTTCAGACGCGTTCACCACGCAGGTCGCACACGAGCCGCCTGTCCGTATCAGGCCAGCTCGGTGCGAGGTCGTCCGGCTGGTTGGCTCCCAACTTGGCTCCCAGGACCAAACTGACCGGAGCCCACGTCCTGGCTGAGGTCGGCGACGATCGCACCCGCTTCGCTGACGCCCTCGCGCTCAAGGCGTATGCCGGATCGTGCCCATCACCCGCGCCTCTGGCAAGAGCCTGGTGGTCCACGGAACCGTTCTCCCCTCGACGGGGAGATCCCACGATCTTCAGCGACAAGCCCCGATCCGATTGGGGAAGGGTGTGGGAGTCTGGACATGTGGCGATTGAGTGGTCCCGGCAGGAGGTCCTCAGAGCGGTCAGGACGTGCTTGCTACGTGCGGGCGCTGTGACGGACGGATACTCCGCCGTCGATGTCGTGGCGGAGCCCGACAGCATGTTAGTGATCTTCCGCTGGCGACGAGATCCGAACATATACGCCATCAAGGTTAAGTTTCCGACTGCAGCAGAGAGTTCATGGACTGGCCTGCCGGTGACCTCAGCGGATGAATGGGCCGCAGAAGTCGCATCTCGCCTCGCGGAGGAACTCGGGACCGGGCTGGTTCGTCGAAGCCGCCGGATGATCCAAGGTGGGTACGTCGTGTTGGACACTCACGATGCTCCAGATGTCTGCCCCGCCGGGTTCTTCATCAGTTCGATTCCACTCGACGACGTCGTGCTCTCCCTCTCGCCGTTGCAGAGGGATGCCCGGGAGAGGGCTTATGGATCGCCTTCGGCATCGGTTTTTCCGCTTGCATCCGAGGCCGGCTACTGGTTGGCCGAGGCAGGGATGGATGTCACCATTCCCAGACAGCTGATCGTCGAGGCAAAGCTTGCCTGCTGGCTTCAGGCCTACGTCGACAACGCCCGCGGGAAACCTTATGTCGGTCATGCAGCCGCATCTTGGGAGGATAAGCAGCACACCACCGCCCGTCTCAACCTGGTGCACATCCAGCCTGACGTCCCATCAGAGGTACGCGATGCGCTGGTGCGTCTCACGATCTGCCAGGTAGCCGAGGCCGGCGCCCTGCGCGTGGTCACTGCGATCGACGATCCCGAACTCCATGAACTAGGATTCCGGCCCGCGCATGGTGGCGGCCTTACGCTTTACACCAGCAGCGCTGAACCGCCATCGGACCCCACGGCCGGAGCCTGACCCGAAGCGCCTCCCGTCCAAGGCTGGACCTCAACATCTGAAACCTCCAAGGCCGCTTCGGCGACCACCGACCGGAGAGTACCCGGTGCTCTTCCCATGACCTCGGACAACCGCTTAGGCATCCCCCGCCCACGGCGGCCAGCCCAAGCGGCGTGCGAAGCTCAAAGAGACTCGGAGAGGGAAACCTCTCCCGACCTGGTCCTTCGTACGTGGAATCGGCGACGGGAATCGAACCCGTGCTGCCAGCCTGGGAAGTCTCTAACTGGCTTGGGGGCTGAGCTGGCGGAACGCTGACCTGCGGGGTAGGGGTCCGAGTGCCCGCGGTTCCCCGTGAGTCCCCCTTGATCACCCTTCTAACGGGCACAGGCGGTTCTACGTGTAGACCCCTCTGCCGTAGTCCTCGGGACCCACGGTGAAGTCATCTGAGCGGACCTCCCGTAGGTGCAGATATCGGCCATTAAGAAGGTCGATGGCTTCTCTAAGATCGCCCCCGAACTGTTCTCGGATCAGCTTGAGAGCAGGAAGAATACGAGCTTGAATAATTCGTTCGTCGATGTCGGTCCAGTCGTCCGCCATGACAGCCATCATGCCGCCTGCGTATCAGCGACGGCCTTACTGAGCGCGTCTGCTGTACTGCTCTGCCGTCGACCCGCCCGAAGGGGAAGCGGGCCAGGGCCACGGGGACAAGGTGGAGTCCCCAGCTGGAGGAACGACCTTGGCCCCGTGGCCCTGGTCTGCTCGGCTTGTCCCGGGTCGACGATGGGCGGGATGATCAGGCTTACACCTCAGCCGCCTACGGTCCTGCGCTCAGCACGGTGATTGTCCCAGAGCCGGAGGCACTGTTTTAGTTGGGGGTGGAATGGGAGGGTTGGTGGCATGAATGTGCGGCGATCTTTTTGGTATCAGCTTGGGTCTGCGTGCACTTTCGTCTTTTGCGGGTGGACCGGGGCTGGTGCGGTGTTCGGGCTCTCTGGGTTTCACGGCCCCATGCCGGACGCATGGCTGACGGGAATGTGGGTGTTTCTCTCGCTGGGGATCCTGCTCAAACTGGTGGCCGGAGTCGTGTATTTAGTGCGGAAGCGACGTGGCCAGGATGTGAAGAATGGCGAAGTCGCTGGGTGACGGGTCGTGTGGATGCCTGGACCGGGTTAGTGGTTAAAGGCCGTGTCCCTGCGGCTCGACTGGCCAGTAGTGGCGCCAGATCGGGTCGGTCGTGGGTAGCGGCGGCGTGCCGGTGGTCGGTGCGTTGGCTGGCCGCGGCGCGGCGGTCGTGCGGCGATGCCCCGCGTGACGCCCGCGCCGTGACCGGCCCCCAGGCCGCAGCGCGGCGCGGGGACGTCGACGCGGGGCGTACGGCGGCGCGGCGCGCCGCCGCTTGATCCATACAAGGTTAATTCGGCAATGTTCCGTGGCAGCGTGTGTCCTGTCTCGCTTGATGGTTGACACCTTGATCGTCTTCTGTGCCTGCTCGTGGCGTTGTCTGCGCTTCAGGGAGGCCGGGATGGCATTGGTGGAGTTGAGTGTCGTGGAGCAGCGCTATCACGCGGTGATCGAGGTGTTGTCTGGTGTGGCGGTGGCCGATGTCGTAGGCCGGTACGGGGTGTCGCGGCAGACGGTGCATACCTGAGTGTGTCGCTGTCGAGAGGGCGGATTGAGCGCGCCGGCCGATCGCTTCCATCGGGTGAAGGTGCGTCCGATGCGGACGCCGGCCAGGTTGAGGCAGCGATCTGTGAGCTGCGCCGATCCCATCCGCGACGGGGCAACGCACGCTGGTGTGCTCCGTGGGAAGGCATTGGGAAGGATCAACCGCAATCCGCCAGTGTTAGCCGTACACCACCGGACACGGCAAGGGGGCCCATGACCGGCATCACCGCTGGTCACGGGCCCTCTTGGCTGCTCGCGCGTTGCGCACCCTGCAGGATTCGAACCTGCGACCGTCGGATTAGAAGTCCGGTGCTCTATCCAGCTGAGCTAAGGGTGCTCCCGCTCAATTGTGCATGATCCGGGGAGTGCTCATGTATCGGTTTCGGGGCTGTGTCGCGAGGATCACTCTGCGGCGTCTCGCGCCCTCGGAGGGAACGGCCGTCAGGGCGCCTCGGCCCGGGTGGGCGGTGGCCGGATTCTGGCTGTTCGGGACGGGGAAACCGGGCTGGACGGGGCGGGTACCTCCCCGGTGACCTGCCGCTCTCCTGGCGGGCGGGGCAGCGGATGTCCGATGGGCGGACGACTTCCGGATGTTCCATCCGACAGGGAGATGTCTGCCCGAATCGTCCCCGCGGGGAGGCCGAGCGGTCTACGCTCGGGTGGCATGTTCGCCGTCACGACCCAACAGGAGATCCCCCTTCTGGGCGGTGATGTCACCGACGGGGTGGTGCGGGTCGGGGACACCGTCCGCCGGCCCAGCCGGGCCTCCACCGCTTCGGTGCACGCACTCCTGCGGCACCTGGAGCGTTCCGGCTTCGAGGGGGCGCCCCGGGCGTTGGGTATGGACGAGCGGGGCCGGGAGGTGCTGAGCTACGTCGAGGGCGGTTCCGCGGCCAGGCCGTTGCCCGGCTACGCGCTCAGCGGGGAGTCGCTGGCCGCGCTGGCGCGGCTGCTGCGCCGCTTCCACGACGCGGCCGAGAGGTTCGTCCCGCCGCAGGGAGCCGTCTGGGAGGGCGGGTCCAACGACGACGCGGCCCCGAGGCTGATCGGGCACTGCGACGTCAACCTGGACAACGTGATCTTCCGCGACGGGCTGCCGGTCGCGCTGATCGACTTCGACATGGCCCGGCCGACGACCCGGCTCTTCGACGTGGTGACCACGCTGCGGCACTGGGCGCCGATCGCCGATCCCATCGATCTGGAGCCGCTCCAGCGCCGCCTTGAGGTCGGGCCCCGGCTCCGCCTGTTCTGTGACGCGTACGGCCTGGCGCCTCGCGACCGCAGACGCCTGCTGGATCTGGCCCGGCTCCGCTTCGACCGCTCGTACCAGGTGATGCGTGCCAGGGCCGAGGCCGGGGGCGGCGGATGGACCCGGATGTGGGCCGGTGGGGCGGGGGTGCGCATCCGGCGGGCCCGGGTCTGGCTGGAGACCCACCAAGATGAACTCCATGAACATCTCATTTAGTCGACTAATCACCAAAGTGGGACTAAGGGGACCTAGGGTAGCCGAAGGGGTGGGGATGCTCGCCGGGGTCGTGATCGACGCCGTGCTCGCCGATCCCCGGCGCGGGCATCCGGTCGCGCTGTTCGGCACCGCCGCCGCCGAGGTGGAGAAGCGGGTGTACGGCGACGGCCGGGCAAGGGGCGTGTTCCACGTCGCGCTGTGCGTGGTTCCGGTGGCGTTGCTCGGCCACGCCGCGACCCGGCCGCGCGATCCCATGGTGCGGGCCGCGCTGAGCGCGGCGGCGACCTGGGCCGTCCTCGGCGGCACCACGCTGGGCCGCGAGGGGGCGGCGATGGCCGGGCTCCTGGAGGACGGCGACCTGGCCGGGGCCCGGGAGAGGCTGCCTCATCTGTGTGGGCGGGATCCTTCCGGGTTGGCAGCGCCTGGGCTGGCGAGGGCCACCGTGGAGTCGATCGCGGAGAACACCTCCGACGCGGTGGTGGCGCCACTGTTCTGGGGGGCGGTCGCCGGGGTGCCCGGCCTGCTCGCCTACCGGGCGGTCAACACGCTGGACGCGATGGTCGGCCACCGCAACGAGCGCTACGAGCGCTTCGGCTGGGCCGCGGCCCGCCTCGACGACGTGGCCAACTTCGTACCCGCCAGGATCACCGGGCTGCTCGCCGTGCTCGGCGCCCCCCTGGTGGGCGGTTCGACGCGGCGGGCGGCGGCGGTGCTGCGCGGGGACGGCCACCGCCACCCCAGTCCCAACGCGGGCCGTTGCGAGGCGGCCTTCGCGGGCGCGCTGGACCGTACGCTCGGCGGGGTGAACGTGTACGGCACCCGGGTGGAGCACCGGCCGAAGATGGGCGAAGGGCCCGAGCCCTCGGTCGCCGACATCCGCAGGTCCGTACGGCTGGCGCGGGCGGTCGGCCTGGCCGCGGCGGGGCTCGCCGTCCTGGCCGCCGTACGCGGATCGCGCGGGAGGAGGGGGTGAAGGGGGCGCTGCTGGTCGCCGGGACCACCTCCGACGCGGGCAAGAGCGTCGTCACCGCCGGGATCTGCCGCTGGCTGGCCCGCCAGGGGGTGCGGGTCGCGCCGTACAAGGCGCAGAACATGTCGTTGAACTCCTTCGTCACCGCCGACGGCGCCGAGATCGGCCGGGCCCAGGCGGTGCAGGCAGCCGCGTGCGGGCTGGAGCCCGGCGCGGACATGAACCCGATCCTGCTCAAGCCGGGCAGTGACCGGCGCAGCCAGGTCGTGGTGATGGGCAGGCCGATGGCCGAGGTCGACGCGATGGAGTACTGGGACGTCAAGGAGCGGCTCCGCCAGGTCGCGGTGGACGCGCTGGAGCGGCTGCGGGCCGCCTACGACGTGGTGGTCTGCGAGGGGGCGGGCAGCCCGGCGGAGATCAACCTGCGTGCGGGCGACATCGCCAACATGGGCCTGGCCCGTGCCGCGAACCTGCCGGTCGTCGTGGTCGGCGACATCGACAGGGGCGGGGTCTTCGCCTCGCTGTACGGGACCGTGGCGCTGCTGGAGCCCGCCGACCAGGCACTGATCGCCGGGTTCGTGATCAACAAGTTCCGGGGGGCGCCCGAGCTCCTCGAACCGGGCCTGGAGATGATCAGGGAGCTGACCGGCCGCGAGGTGTACGGGGTGCTGCCCTGGCTGGACGGCCTCTGGATGGACGTCGAGGACTCCCTGGCCCTGGACAACCGGCCCGCGCTCGGGGCGCGCGCCCCGTACGGCAGGCAGAGTCTGCGGGTGGCGGTGGTACGGCTGCCGAGGATCTCCAACTTCACGGACGTGGACGCGCTGGCCTCCGAGCCCGGAGTGACGGTCCGCTACGTGACCTCGCCGGGCGAGCTGGACGATGCCGATCTGGTGGTGCTGCCCGGCTCCCGGGCCACGGTCTCCGACCTGGCCTGGCTCCGCGCCACCGGCCTGGCCGAGGCCCTTGGGGGACGGGCCGTGCTGGGCATCTGCGGCGGCTACCAGATGCTCGCCAGGACCATCCGTGACGACGTCGAGTCGGGGGCCGGCCTCGTCGAGGGGCTGGGGCTGCTGCCCGCCTCGGTGGAGTTCGCCGAGGACAAGACGCTGGGCCGCCCGGTGGGCGCCGCCTACGGCTGCCGGGTCGAGGCGTACGAGATCCACCACGGCGTCGTGACGGCCGACGGCGGCGAGCCCTTCCTGGACGGCTGCCGGTACGGCTCGGTGTGGGGCACCACCTGGCACGGTGCCCTGGAGAACGACGATTTCCGCCGGGCGTTCCTGGCCGACGTGGCCGCCGTCTCCGGCCGCGACTTCACCCCGGCCCCTGACGTGTCGTTCGCCGCCCTGCGCGAGGAGCGGCTGGACGCGCTCGGCGACCTGGTCGAGCGGAACGTCGACACCGGGGCACTGCTCCGGCTGATGGAGGGCGGGGCACCTTCGGGCCTGCCGTCGCTTCCGCCCGGCGCCACCCGGCGCGAGGCCCCGTACCTCTCCCGAGGTGGATCCTCCGCCGGCTGACCGGTGGCGGGGACGATCCGGCGAGGGGGCGTCCCCATTCTTTTCCAGCGCGACAGGGAAGAAGGTGCCATAGCCTAGTAAAATTGGTATTTCCCCTGCCAGATCCGATGGGGGAAGTCTGGGAGGTCGATGATGGTCCGCATCATCGTGTTGCTTTTCGTCATCGCCGTGATCGCCATGATGGTTCTCGGCATGGCCCGGATGATCCGCTCCTTCTCGGCTCCCAAACCCGCCGTCGACAGCCCCCGCGAGATCCTCAGACGTCGTTACGCGGCCGGTGAGATCGACGAGGACGAGTACCTCCGCCGGATGTCGGGTCTCTCCCAGGAGTGGTAGGCCCGTTTCCGCGGCCTGTCAGGCGGCGGGGGCGGAGGTGGGCTGGTTCGCGGTGATCCAGGCGTCGATCGCCTCCCACTGGTCGAAGAGCCACCGGATCTGGCTCTCGCGGTCGCGCGGCACGTCGGCGGCCTGGACCCGCCACCATTTGGCCTTGATCTCGGCGCTCATCGGCAGGCGGCGCCAGATGTCTCCGAGGGTGACCAGGTCGTCGAGGCCGGTGTGCGCAACGAAGATCACATCCGCCTCGGGGCAGGCCTCGATGGCGGTGATGGCCCCGTTGGGGCGGGGCGCCATCAGGTGTTCCAGCCCGCGGGCCCGCGCGGCCTCCTCGGACAGGCCCTTGCGCTCCAGCCGGAGGATGGCCCGCCAGCGACGCCTGGGGGTGAAGTTGCCGCCCTCCGGGAAGATCACCAGGGCGTCGTCGGCGTCCATGCCCGAGGCCAGGCGGCGGATCTCGCCGAGAACGCCGTTCTCGGAGGTCTTGCGCGGGACGAAGGCGTTGGGGAGGCGGTTGATCACCACGTCCAGTGAGGGGTCGAGTTGCAGGGCGGCCTTCATCACGATCCTCGGGCGCCTGCCGTACCGGGTGAGAAGGTGGTGGACGAGCAGGAACGAGTCGCCGGGACCCGCGTGGCGGGACAGCACGATGACGGGGCGGGTGAGGCGCCGGGAGAGTTCGTCGGAGGTGAGGGTCGGCTCGTCGATCTCGACGCTCAGCTGGAAGATCCGCACGGCCACTCCGTACACCTTGGACAGGAGCCACCGGATCAGCGCGTAGTGCCGCTCCTGGTGCTCGTCGCGGTGGAGCCATCCGCCGAACCCGCTCGCCACCCAGAGGCCCAGGCAGGCGACCAGCGCCATCGACTCCAACGCCAGCCACGCCACCGCGAACCAGACCAGCCGGGTGCCGCGCCGCTGCGGGGGCGGCAGGCGCAGCGAGGCCGCGGCCACCACCAGCAGCCAGATCGGGAGCGTGATCACCGCGACCACGGTGAGCACGATGACGAGCGGGGCCAGGATCAGACGGCGGATGATGCGAGGAGGCAGCATGAGCGGCTCCTGCCTGGGGGTGATATGCGGTGCGGGTGTCTGGCTCTGACGGGTTGATGGTCGGTATGGAGGGGAGTGCCGGTTCCCCCGGGGGAGCCGGTGTGTGCGGCCGCTGGGGGCCTCGGGGTGGGGAACTCAGGTGGATGAGTTACGGGCCAGGTAGTCGGACGAGGCCTGGTACGCCCGTTCTATGTATCCAGATATATTCGATATATCCCGATAACGCAGCTGGGCCAGATCCATTCCCGGGCGTGTTTCGCCGCCCGACGGCATGACGTGGACCTCGATGTCGCCCGGCAGGGTGGCCATCTCCTCGGCGAAGCGGTGCCGCCTGGCGATCTCGAAGGCGGTCATCCCGACCTCCCACGGGCGCCGCGGCACCAGCAGGGGACGCTCGATCCTGCCCACGTGCAGCACGTAGACCCGGCGGGCGCCCAGCGCGACCGCGCGGCCGACCGGGATGCTGTGCACCAGCCCGCCGTCGAGGAAGTGCTCGCCGCCGATGCGGACCGGGGGTAGCAGCCCGGGGACGGCGCAGGAGGCCAGCACCGCCTCGACCAGGGGGCCCTCGGTGAACCAGTGCGCGGTGGCGCGCTCGACCGAGGCGGCCACGCACTGGAACGGCACCGCGAGATCCTCGATCCGGGAGACGGAGAGCGTCCGGGTCAGCAGGTCGCGCAGCGGCTGGCCGGAGTGCAGGTGGGTGCCGGTCCTGGCGAGGGTGGACAGCCGGGTCACCCACGACCCCGCGAACGCGGTACGGACCACGTTCGAGCCCCACAGCGTGGTCAGGCGCGCGACCGCGTCACCGGGGGAGGCGGCGAGCACGACGCCGTTCAGCGCGCCCACGGACGTGCCGACGATCACATCGGGCTTGATGCCCGCCTCGTCGAGTGCCCGCAGCATGCCCACCTCGTAAGCGCCGAGGACCCCTCCGCCGCCGAGGACGAAGGCGGTGTCCACGCTCATCGCTCCTCCGTAGGTTGCCAGGCGGCCCGGTGCCGCGCGATTCGTCAACGACCTCACGATAGACCGCGCCGGGGATCGGTACGGCCCCCCGGTGTCACGACGGGGCGGTGGGGCGGGGTCCGGATTCGGGCAAGGAAAGGGCGGCCAACTGTCGGGATCCGGCCATGGCCCCCGCACCGGCGGGCGGGCACGATCGGGTGCATGACAGCGGTGGTGGAAACCGAGGGGCTCACCAAGTTCTACGGCGGGCGCCGGGGACTTGAGGATCTCGACCTGGAGATCCGGCCCGGGGAGGTGTTCGGGTACCTCGGCCCGAACGGCGCGGGAAAGACGACCACGATCCGGCTGCTCCTGGACGTGATCCGCCCCACCAGGGGCCGGATGACGGTCCTCGGCAGCGATCCCCGCGAGGCGGACGTGCGGAGCCGGATCGGCTACCTGCCCGGCGAACTGGCCCTGGAGGGCAGGGAACGGGCGGGAGACTACCTCGCCTTTCTCGGCGCGGTACGCGGCGGCGTGCCCAAGGGCCGGATCGCGGAGCTGGCCGAGCGGCTGGAGGCCGACCTGGCGGTGCCGATGGGCAAGCTCTCCAAGGGCAACAAGCAGAAGGTCGGGCTCATTCAGGCGTTCATGCACGAGCCGGAGTTCCTGATCCTCGACGAGCCGACCAGCGGCCTGGACCCGCTGGTGCAGCAGGAGTTCCTGGCGATGATCCGCGAGGTCCGCGCCTCCGGCCGTACCGTGCTGATGTCCTCGCACGTGCTGGCCGAGGTCGAGCACGTCTCCGACCGGGTCGGCATCGTACGTGCCGGCAGGCTGGTCGCGGTGGAGGACGTCGCCGCGCTCCGCGAGAAGGCGGTGCGCCAGGTGGAGTTCCACTTCGACGCGCCGGTGCCCCGCGAGGCGTTCGAGAACCTGCCCGGCGTGCGGGACCTGCGGGTGGAGGGCGCCGGGGTGCGCTGCACCATCGACGGCCGCCCGGACGCACTGGTCAAGGTGGCGGCGCGGTTCACCGTGGTGCACATGGTCAGCGCCGAGCCCGACCTCGAAGAGATCTTCCTGACCTACTACAGCGATGAGGAGGCGCGTCATGCCCGCGCTGGTGTCGAAGAGCCTGCGTGACTACCGGCGGGCGTTGCTCGGCTGGACGATCGGGATCAGCGCGTTCTTCGGGCTGTACCTGGCGTACTACCCGACCATCGTGAGCAACCCCGAGCTCTACGGGCAGGTGGCGCTGACCAAGTTCCCCGGGGCGATGCGCGACCTCATGGGCGGTCTGGAGGACGGCTTCACCAGCGGCCCCGGCTACCTGCAGACGCTGGTCTACCAGCTGTTCGGGCCGATGCTGTTCATCATGTGCGCCGCGGTGATCGGTAACCGGGCGATCGCCCAGCCCGAGGAGACGGGCACCCTGGAGCTGACCCTCACCCTCCCGATCACCCGCAGGCGGCTGGTCCTGGAGCGCTTCGCCGCCCTCGCCCTCGCCCTGCTCGGCGTGACGGCGGTCACCTTCCTCGTCGTGTTCGGCCTGACCTCGGCCGTCGGCATGGACGTTCCGGCCGACCGGATCCTGGCCGGTCACACCGGCGTCTTCCTGCTCGCCCTCTTCTTCGGCACGCTCTGTCTGACCGTCGGCGCGTTGACGGGACGCAGGGGGGTCGCCCTGGCGGTGGTCGGGGTGGTCGCGGTGGCCGGCTACGTGGTCGAGACGATGGGCAGGGACGTGGACGGGGTGTCCTGGCTGCGCTGGATCTCGCCGTTCCACTACTACCTCGACGGACGGCCGATCCAGCAGGGATTTCCCGCGTGGGAGTATCTCGTGCTGGCAGGGGCGATCGTCGCGCTGGTGCTGACCGCGATACCGGCCTTCGACAGGCGTGACGTGGGAGTCTGATGGACGAGCTGCTCGGCGGCCATCTCCGGACGTTGAGGGAGGCGGCCGCCACCGGCAGGCCGCCGGGCAGAGCCGAGCTCGACGACTGCCGCGCCGCCGGTGCGCTGGCCGCGGAGCGGGGCGTGTCCGTCCGTGCCCTGGTCGAGGCGGCACTGGCCATGGCCGAGTCGGTGAGCCCCGTCCCGCTTCCGGCCCTGCGGCGTACGGTCTCCGCGCTGATGGAGGGGTACGAGGACGCCCAGCGGTCCGCGCTGCGCCAGGAGGAGCTCGCGCGCCGGGAGTTCGTCGACGACCTGCTCCAGGGGCGCGTCCACCGGCTCGCCGAGCGGGCCGAGCACTTCGGCCTCCGCCTGGCCGAGAGCTACGCGGTCGCCGTCGCCCGCCCCGCCGCCGATGCGGACGGCGGGCTCGCCGAGGAGACGGCCCGGCGGATCGAGGACGCGCTGATCGCCCGGTTCGGCTCGCACAACGTGCTGGTCGCGGTCCGGGACGGGATGCTCGTCTGCGTGGCGCCGGGCGGCCTCGCCGCCGCGACCGGCGAGTTCACCCACCACGTCCGCCGGCTGTTCGCGCCCGGCTGGCGGGTCGGTCTCGGCAGGGCACACCGAGGCCCCGGCGGGGTGGTCGCCTCCTATCGCGAGGGTGCCAACGCCATCGAGCTCGGCGACCGGCTGGGGTTGCGCGCCCCCGTGCTGAAAGCCGCCGACCTGCTGGTCTTCCCGGTGCTGCTGCGGGACCGGGCGGCCATCGAGGACCTGGTGACGACGGTGCTCAGCCCGCTGCTCGAGGCGCGGGGCGGTCCCGAGCCGCTGCTCGCCACGCTGGAGGCGGTCTTCGCCTCCCAGGGCAACCAGACCGCCGCCGCGCGCAGACTCGGCGTCAGCACCCGGGCGGTGACCTACCGGCTGGAGCGGATCCGCCGCCTCACCGGGTTCTCACCGGACGATTCCACCCAGCGTTTCACCCTGGAGACGGCGGTCCTGGGCGCCCGGCTGCTGGACTGGCCCGCCCAGCCGCTGCGCTGACCGCCCCCGCCGTACGCGGAGCCCCGGTGGCCCGTCACCGAAGAGCAGGGCGACGGGCCCGGGGCGACGCCGGACGCGGCGCCCTTTGACGCGCCTTCGCGCGTTCCCGCACGCCCGGCATCGGGCAAAGGGCGCTCAGGGGATCAGCAGCACCTTGCCGGTCGTACGGCGGGATTCGAGATCTGAGTGGGCGCGGGCGGCCTCCGCCAGCGGGTAGCGGTTGGAGATGTGCACCCGGATCCGCCCGTCGGCCACCCAGCCGTAGATCTCGGAGGCCCGCCAGACGAGCTCGTCGCGGGTGGCGATGTAGGCGTTCAGGCTGGGGCGGGTCAGGAACAGGGAGCCGTTCCTGGCGAGGATCTGCGGGTCGACGGGTGGGACCGGGCCGCTGGCCTGGCCGTACAGCGCCATCATGCCGCGCGGGCGCAGCGAGGCGATGCTCTCGTCGAAGGTGGCCGCGCCCACGCCGTCGTAGACGACGTGCACGCCGGAGCCGGTCAGCTTGCGGACCGCGTCGGGGAAGTGCCGGTAGCGGAGCACCTCGTCGGCGCCCGCCTGGCGGGCCAGGGCCTCCTTCTCCTCGGTGGAGACCGTGCCGATCACCCGGGCGCCGCGCAGCTTGGCGATCTGGGTGAGCAACAGGCCCATGCCACCGGCGGCGGCGTGCACCAGCACGTCGTCACCGGCCTTCACCGCGTAGGTGGAGTGGGTCAGGTAGTGCGCGGTCAGTCCCTGGAGCGTGATGGCCGCCGCGGCCTCGGGCGAGACCCCCTCGGGCACCGAGAGCAGCTTGGAAGCGGGCACCGCGACCCTGGAGGCGTAACTGCGCGGCACGGACGCCCAGGCGACGGTGTCGCCGACGGCGACGTCGTGGACGTCCTCGCCGACCGCGACGACGGTGCCCGCGCCCTCCTCACCGGGGATGAAAGGCAGGGAGAGCGGGTAACGGCCCATCCGGTGGTAGATGTCGATGAAGTTCACGCCGGAGGCGGCGACGTCGACCAGGACCTCCCCGGGGTTCACCTCGGGGTCCGGATGGTCGTCGACGTAGGTGAGAACCTCGGGGCCGCCGGTGGCGGAGACGGCTATGGCGTGCATCGTGCTGAACTCCTTCGATCTGTCAGTGTCCCGATCGTCCCCGACACCGGGCGGATCACTCAGGGCTGCCCGGTGACGGCGGGGCCGTGCAGGGTGAAATTGTCGAACGCGGTCCTGAGCACGGCGTCGCTGTTCTCGCCGACCCGGGCGATCACGCCCACCAGGCCGTTGGGCAGCGGGTTGGTGTCGAGGAAGGACTGCGTCCGATCGCCGTTGACCCACATGTTGAGCTGCACGCCCCCGTCGACCCCGGTGCACTCGGCTTGAAGGCGGGCGGTCTTCCCCTTGGGCAGGTCGACCTTGACGGGTTTGGTGAGCTCGCCCCCGGCGCTCTTGACGGTCTTGCGGATGCGGGCGTTCCCCGCGGTGTCGAGCAGGAACTCGTACCGGGTCGCCTTGTTGTCGTCCTCGCCCCGGCAGAACAGTCCGTACTCGCCCATGCCGACGCTGCCGGAGCGGATCGTGATGTCGGTGCCGAGCAGGATCCGGCTCGGCGTGACCGGTGTGGGGCTCGCTGTGGGGTCGGGGGTGGCGGGGGGTGTGGGCACGAAGGGGATCGGGGCCTGTTCCCGCTTGATGGGGGAGTAGCCGCTGACGTCGATGGCGTAGTAGCCGTCAGGGGCGTAGCCGTAGCCGTAGGTGTCAGCGAGCGGATTGTAGGTGCCGCCGCTCCAGCCGGTGCCGCTCTGGGTGAAGTCGTCCTGGTAGAGCAGGGTGAGATTCTCCGGGGGGCCACCGGGGGAGAGGGCCAGACTCAGGCCGAACGCGCCGGCCACCACCAGGGCCGCCGCGGCCGCTCCGATGACCAGCTTGCGGCGCTTGGCCGACTGTTCACGCGGAAAGATCCCGAGATCGCTCTGCGGACTCAGGAGCGTGTGGCCGGGGCCCGTCTGCGGGTTGCCGGAGAACGTGTAGCCGGGCTGGGAGGACATCGAGGTGGGGGTCCACCGGAGGTCGTCGGTTCCCGGGGCGTTCGCGGGCCCGGCCGGCTGCCCCTGCCAGGAGGCCTGAACCGAGTGGGCGGTCTGCTCGGGCGCGGCGGAGCGGCCCACCAGATGGTCGAGGAGCTGCTGGGAGGTGGGCCGGTGCCGCGGGTCCTTGGCCAGGGCGTAGCCGACCAGCTCGCGCAGCGCGGGCTCCATGCCCTCCAGGGTGGGCTCGGTGTTGAGCACCTGGTAAAGCACCGCGGGCAGCGCCTCGCCGCCGAACGGAGCTCGCCCGCTCGCGGCGAAGGCCATCAGGCAGCCCCACGAGAACACGTCGCAGGCGGCCGAGACCGGCTCGCCGCGGAGCACCTCGGGCGCCATGTAGCGGGGGGTGCCGAGGATCTCACCGGTCCCGGTCATCCCGCTGAGCGTGTCCAGCGCGCGGGCGATGCCGAAGTCGATCACGCGGGGGCCGACCGGGGAGAGCAGCACGTTGGAGGGCTTGAGGTCGCGGTGCACCACCCCGGCGGCGTGGATGGCGGTCAGCGCGGTCGCCACCCCGACGGCCAGCGCGTCCAGGCTGGAGCCGTGCAGCGGCCCGCCGGACTCCACCGCCTCCTCCAGGTTGGGGCCGGTGACGTACTCGGTGACGACGTAGAGCTGGTCGCCGTCGAGCGCCGCCTCGATGACCGCGGCCGTGCAGAACCTGCGGACCCGCTGCGCGGCGTCGGCCTCCCTGCGGAACCGCATCCGGAACCGCTCGTGCTGGCTGTACTCCGAGTTGATGACCTTGATGGCGACCTGTTGCCCGTCGGGGGACTCGCCGAGATAGACCGTGCCCATCCCGCCGCGGCCCAGCCTGCTGAGCAAGCGGTATCGGCCTATCTGTAGTGGTTCGTCGGGACTGAGGTTGTTCACCTTTGTACCTAACCGCGTACGCCATCACATGAGTGGTTCAGCCTATCGATCTCTGGCCGCTCGCCAGCTGTCGCAACAGCGGAAGGTCCACTTTTTCCAGGCCGTCCACGGCCAGCACGCCCTCCCGCGCCATGCCGCCGGTGACCGACACCACCCGGCATCCGGCCGCGCGGGCCGCCGCGAGCCCGGTCGGGCTGTCCTCCACCGCCACGCACTCGCCGGGGTCGACGCCCAGCTCGGCGGCCGCCCGCAGGTAGGGGTCCGGCAGCGGTTTGCCGCGCGCGGTGTCCTCGGCGGCCACGACCAGGGTGAACCGCTCGGCCCCGACGGTCTGAAGCACCATGTCCACGATGCGCCGGGGGGAGGCGCTGACCAGCGCCGCGGGTACGCCACCCGCGCCCAGGTCGTCCAGCAGCCGGATCGCACCGGGCAGCGGCGTCACCCCGCCCGCGATCCGCTCGGCGAAGGCGTCGGTGAGCCGCGCCCCCACCCGTTCGACGGTGTCCGCTCCACCGGGGAGCGCGGACGCGCCGGAAGCGGTGGACGACGCGCGCCTTACCAGGTGGGCGGCCACGTACTCGACCGGGCGGCCGAGCACGTGGCCGGCGTCGGCCTCGGCCAGTTCCAGACCCGACTCCGCGGCGACCGCCGCGCACGCCTGCCACCACATTCCCTCGGTGTCCACGAGTGTGCCGTCCATGTCGAACAGGACGGCGCGGAGTTCACCCGACACCCGCGGGATCCTCCGACGCCTCGGACGCATCCGGCCCCGAGGGCTCCGGGAGAGCGGGAACGGTGCGCGCCGCGACGAGGACGGGCCGCTGCACGAGGGCGACGTCCACCCGCGTGCCCGGCGCCAGCCGCACCGCGTCGTGTCCCGGTACGTCGCTGAGGATCTCCAGCTCACCCAGCCGCACCCGCAGCCGTGCGACCGAACCGCGGAAGGAGGAGGCCACGATCGTGGCACTTCCCTCGGGGGAGGGCGTGACCAGCACCGCCTCGGGGCGGACCAGCACGTCGACGTCGGAGGCGGAGGGCAGCGGGCCGTCCACCGGCATGAGCCGGCCCAGGACCGTGACCTCCTGACCGGACAGGTGGCCGGGGACGTGGTTCATCGTGCCGACGAACTCCGCGACGAACGGGGTGGCGGGCCGGTCGTAGACCTCGGCCGGGGGGCCGCACTGCTCCAGCCGCCCGGCGCGCAGCACCGCGACCCGGTCGGCGACCGACAGGGCCTCCTCCTGGTCGTGGGTGACGAAGATGGTGGTGATGCCCAGTTCGAGCTGGAGCCGGCGGATCTCCTCGCGGAGCGTGACACGGACCTTGGCGTCCAGCGCGGACAGCGGCTCGTCGAGCAGCAGCACGCGCGGCTCCAGCGCCAGCGCCCTGGCCAGGGCGACGCGCTGCTGCTGGCCGCCGGAGAGCTCATGCGGGTAGCGCTGGGCGTGCGTCGGCAGGCCGACCAGCTCCAGCAACTCGGCCGCCCGCGCGTGCCGTCTGGCGGTGGGTACCTTGCGGACCCGGAGCCCGAAGGCCACGTTGTCCCTGGCGTTGAGGTTGGGGAACAGGCTGTAGGACTGGAAGACCATGCCCGCGTCCCGCCGGTTGGCGGGGACCCGGGTGATGTCCTTGCCGTCCACCAGCACCGCCCCGGCGTCGGGGTGCTCGAACCCGGCGACGCAGCGCAGCGCCGTGGTCTTCCCGCAGCCCGACGGGCCGAGCAGGGCCATCAGCTCGCCCTGCTCCACGGTGAGGTCCAGGCCGTCCAGCGCGACCGTACGGCCGAACGCGCGGCGCAGTCCTCGGAACTCGACGGTCACGAACGCTTCCTTCCCGCACCCGAGAGGGTGAGCAGCAGCAGCCAGATGAGGAGCAGGCTGATGATCGACAGTGCCACGGAGAGCTGCCCGTCGTTCCCGGAGATGGTGACGATCCAGACCGGGAAGGTCTGGTAACCGAGCAGGGCGGCGACCGTGTACTCGCCGAGCACCAGCGCGAGGGTGAGGAACGAGGCGCTGGCGATGGCGGAGCGGATGTTGGGGATGATCACCCGGAACAGCACGTACGGCCACGAGGCGCCCAGGTTGCGGGCCGCCTCCACCAGGGTCCGCACGTCGATCGCACGCAGCCCGGCGTCCAGCGACCGGTAGGCGAACGGCAGCGTCAGCACCACGTACGCCAGCACCAGGACGACCGGGAACCGCTCGTCCTGGATGGCGATCAGCGTCGCCCAGAGCGGTGTGGCGGCCAGCGCGTCGATGCCGCCGCGCAGCGCCGTGCTGATGCCGACCACGTAGGTGATCGGCGGCACGACCAGCGGGAGCGTGGCGATCAGCTCCAGCACCGGCCCCAGCCTCGACGCGCCGAGCCGTACGGCCAGCATCGCCGGAAGGGTCAGCAGCAGCACCGCGACGATGGTGGCGGCGGCCAGCCCGAGGGAGAGCAGCAGGCTGGACAGGAAGCCGGGCGCCGACAGGATCCGGCCGTAGGCGGCGAGCGAGAAGCCCTGCCCCTCGGAGTAGACGGTGAACCAGAACGACACGGCCATCGGCACGACGAAGTAGAGCGCCGCGACGACCAGCACGCCCCCCCGCCAGGCCCGTCGCTGCCCGGGGCGGGCGGCGGGGCCCGGACCGCCGGGAGTGACGTCGGGCAGGGTGGCTACCGCAACCATCGGGAACTCCTCCTCTGCAGCGGCAGGTAGACCGCCATCACCAGCAGCGCGATGACGATCATGTCGAGGCTCAGGGCGAGCGCGATGTTCTCGTAGCCGATGAGGACGTCACCGGTGAGCGCGTCGGCGATCTGCAGGGTGACCAGCGGGACCGTGCTGCCGACCATGGCGGCGGCGGTGGCGTAGGCGGCGAACGCGCCGCCGAACAGCAGGACGACGCCGCCGAGCAGCGCGGGGGTCAGCACCGGGATGCCGACGTGGCGCCAGAACTGCCAGGTGGTGGCGCCGCTGTTCTGCGCCGCCTCCCGCCACTGCGGGCGCAGGCCGTCCAGCGCCGGGGTCACCACGAGCACCATCAGCGGCACCGAGAAGTACAGGTAGACCAGGGCCAGGCCCCAGAAGTTGTACAGCGTGCCGGGGCCGATGCCCAGCGCGGTGGTGAGCACCCCCGAGTTGCCCAGGGTGGCGATCCAGATGAAGGCCAGCGGCACGCCGCCGAAGTTGGCCAGCACGCCGGAGAAGGTCAGCACCGCCTCGCGCAGCGCCGTGAAGCGAGAGGTGATCACGGCCTGGGCCAGGAACGTCCCGAGGACCGCGGCGACCACCGCCACCACCGCCGACAGTTGCACGCTGCTGAGCAGCGCGTTGAGGTAGGCGCCCTGCAGGCTCCTGGACAGGTTGGCGGTGCCGATGGACGACACCCTGGTCGCCGGGTCCCTGACGGTGAACGCCCCGACGAGCAGGGTGACCGCCGGGATGCCGAACGCCACGGTCACCACGACCAGCAGCGGCAGGGCGCCCAGCCAGTTCTTGGATCGACCGTGGCCGCCGCGCGGGGCGGCGGCCGTGACCGTGCGGGCCGTCATCCCGAGACCGCGGCGCCCCAGCCGTTCGCCAGGACCTCCTTGGCCTTGTTGACCTGTGCCTCCGACGGGAAGGTGGGCTCGCCGTCGACCGGCGGGAGGTTGGCCTCGGCGGCCTTGTCGACCGAACCGTCGGCCTGCATGGCGGGCAGCAGGACCGGGCGGGCGAAGCCCCCGAGGTAGAGGTTCTGGCCTTCAGTGCTGTAGAGGAACTCCTGCCACAGGCGCGCGGCGGCCGGGTGCGGGGCGTCCTTGTTGATGGCCTGGGCGTACAGCTGGAAGTACTTGCCGTCGCTGGGGATGACGGTCTTCCAGTCGATGCCCTTCTCGGCCATCTTGGGGGCGTAGGCGGCGTTGTTGTAGTCCCAGTCGATGCTGATCTGGGTCTCGCCCTTCTCGATGGTGGCCGGGGTGGTCTCCACCGGGTTGAAGTTCCCGCTCTCCTTGAGCTTCTTGAAGAAGTCCAGGCCGGGCTGGATGTCGTCGAAGGAGCCGCCGTTCGCGAGGGCCGCCGCGTACACGCCCGCGAACGCCGAGCCGGACTTGGTCGGGTTGCCGTTCAGGGCGATCTTGCCCTTGTACTCGGGCTTGAGCAGGTCGGCGTAGGTCTCCGGGCACTTGTCGATCTTCTTGGCGTCGCAGCCGATGGAGATGTAGCCGCCGTAGTCGTTGAACCAGAGGCCGGAGGGCTCCTTCTGGTTCTCGGGGATCTTGTCCCACGTCTGGACCTTGTACGGCGCGAACAGGCCCTCGGCGGCGCCGCTGATCGCGAAGGACTGGCCGATGTCGAGAACGTCGGGGGCGCGGTCCTGGCCCTTGCGGGTCTTCACCGCGTTGATCTCGTCGGCGCTGGCGGCGTCGGGCGTCTCGCTCTCGATCTCGATGCCGTACTTCGCCTTGAACGCCTCGATGATCTTTCCGTAGTTGGCCCAGTCCGGCGGCAGGGCGATGACGTGGAGCTTGCCCTCCTTCTTGGCGGCCTCGACGAGCTTGTCCAGCCCGCCGAAGTCGGCCGCGGAGGTGGCGGTTCTGGCGTCCACGCCGGCCGCGGAGCCTCCGTCGGAGGCGGCTCCCGACGGGGTCGACGTGCCGGGGGCGGCCCCGCACGCGGTGGCTCCCACCAGGAGGAAAGCGGCCAGACCTGCAAGGCGAACTCGGGATGCGATCACTGTGTCTCCCAAGGGGGTGTCGCGCAATATTTCACGAAAGTAGACGAACTTGTACAAACAAGCTAGACCTCGTATGCCGTGAATAAGTTGCTGTTTGGTGAACGCATGGAGTACGTGGGTGAAATGCGAAAATCGCAGCTATGTGGGTGATTCAGGGGTGTTTAGGGTGGAGGTCGGTCTCGTCGGTCGGTGCGCGCAGCCAAGCATCGCACCCACCATCGGGGACAGGCGTGGGAACAGGAGCGGGAACCGCGGTGGGAACAGAGTCGGATGTCGGGCCGAATACGAGGGCGGTTCTGAGAGGCGAGGCGGGATTGCGTGGTAACCGGACGTTCGCGGGTGTCCTGAAGGGGGCGCGGGTGTTGGAAGGCGCACGGGAAGGAATCCCGTCGTTCGGGGGCTCGGGAGAAAGGAGCCGGGTGTGACCCCCCGTTACCTGGGCATCGCGGAGAGGCTGCGCGACGCGATCATGCGAGGCGAGTACGCCGTGGGGGCACAGTTGCCCTCGGAGGCCGATCTGGCCACCCGCTTCGCGGCCTCCCGGGGCACGATCCGCCAGGCCGTCGCGGTGCTCGCCACCGAGGGCCTGGTCGGCTCCCGGCAGGGGGCCAGGCGCATCGTGCTCGGCCGCGAGCGCAGCCAGAGCTTCGCCGAGCTGCACAGCTTCGCCCAGTGGGCGCGGGCGATGGGCTACCGGGTCAGCGGGCAGGTGCTGCAACAGCGTCGCAGGGGCGCCGACGCCACCGAGGCGGCCCGGCTGGCGCTCCAGCCGGGCGAACCGGTGCTGTCGGTGCTGCGGCTTCGTTCCCTGGAAGGCGAGCCGGTGATGCTGGAGCGCACGACCTACGCCGGGTGGATCGCCCCAGCCGTCGAGCGGATCGAACCCGGCTGCGAGTCGATCACCCGGGCCCTCTACGACAGCGTCGGCCTCGTCTTCGCCTACGGCGAGCACCTCATCGACGCGGTGGCCGCCGGCGTGCAGGACTCCAGGCTGCTGGCGGTGCGCAGGGGCAGCCCGCTGCTGCGTCAGCGCCGGGTCACCACCACCCACGAGGGCCGGCCCGTCGAGTGGTCCGACGACCGCTACCGCGCGGGCAGCGTGACCTTCAGCATCCGCAACTCGGTGGACGCCAACCCGCTGGTACGGCAGATGGGGGACTTGCGCCCGACTCGATGAGAACGTATGTTCGATACGACAGGCCCGCCTTCCCCCGGGCACTCATCCGAAGCCGCGGGGAGAAGAGGCGTCTTGAACCGACTCTACGGCGACCCTGTCGAGGTGTGGACCCGTGAGGGACGGCCCGTCCAGTTCGTCTGGCGAGACCAGCTCTACACGGTCCACCGGATTCTCGACCACTGGGTTGTCGCGCGCGAGTGGTGGAAGGTCTCCGACAGTGATCCGGGCGAGCGCCGGTTCTGGCGAGCCGAGGCCGCCACCGGTGGCCAGGTCGGCACCTACGAGCTCCGGTTCGACACCGCGGGCGAGGGCTGGCTGCTGATCAGGGCCTGGGACTGACTCCCCGCCCCAGGCCGCGGCCACGCTCCAGGACCCCACCCCGCCCCGGCGTCCGGCAGGCCCCGGACGGCGCGCCGGGATCCGGCGCCGGTGCTTGGCGCCCGCGGTCTGGATCCCGGTGATCTGCCGAACCGTCGCCGCGCAGAGCAGTGCGGCGACCGTGACGGCGGTCAGCTCGGGCGGGCCGAAACCGGTCAGGCCGGTGCCCGCCTGGGACACGCCCGGCCAGAGCCGTACCAGCACCAGCGTGAGCGCGACCAGCCAGCTCAGCCACCAGGCGGCGAGCAGCACCCGCCAGCGCGGGCGGCGGTCGGCCGGCGGACGGGAGGCCCGCCACAACCGGTCGACCAGCACGACGGGGGCGACGAGGTTGACCACCGGCACGAACCAGCTCGCCAGGACGGTGGCCACCGCGGGCCGGTCGGCGCACCGCCGGGCACGGAGCAGCCAGTTCAGGTAGGCGACGACGGCGGCGATCACGGCCGTGGCGAAGAAAATGATCAGGATGGCGAAGACCGTCACCGCGCCGAAGATCGCGTCGGCACCGGGGGCGTGGGGGTCGCCGCCGAGTTTCGAGATCTCCAGGACGAGGCGCCGGCCACGGGCCTGTTCGAACACCGCCAGGGCGGCGGTCGCGACCACCAGGGTGGTAAGGGTGAAGTAGACGGCCGAAGCCGACCTTTTCTGTAGAGATGGGATAGAGCGCATGTATATCTCCCCCCGCCATGCGCTGAGGACCTGCCCTTTTTCTATCCCGTCAGCCCTTTCGCTAATCAGCCCACTCGGACCACTCTGTCCACTTGGCCAACTCGGCTCGCTCAGCTCACGGTGCCCGACTCCCAGGCCCACGCGGCGATCTCCACCCGGTTCCTGGCGCCGAGCTTCGTCTGGATGCTTCCCAGGTGCGTCTTCACCGTCGACAGCGACACGAACAGCTCGGCGGCGACCTCCTGGTTGGTCCGTCCCCTGGCCACCAGGCGTACGACGTCCAGCTCGCGCTCGGTGAGGGGCTCGCGGGGCGGCCGGCGGGCACCGGCCCGCGGGTGGGCCAGGTGTTCGAGCAGGCGTACGGTCACCGAGGGCGACACCAGCGCGTCCCCCGCCGCCGCGGCCCGGATCGCCTCGATGAGCAGGGTCGGCCCGCTGTCCTTGAGCAGGAAGCCGGTCGCTCCGGCGCGCAGCGCTCCGTAGACGTACTCGTCCAGGTCGAAGGTCGTGACGATGACCACCTTCATCGGGTTGGGCACCCCCGGTCCCGCCAGGAGGCGGGTGGCCTCCAGGCCGTCCAGCTTGGGCATCCGGATGTCCAGCAGGCAGACGTCGGGCCGCAGCCTCCGCGCCAGCTCGACGGCCTCGGCTCCGTTGGCGGCCGTCGCCAGGACCTCCATGTCCTCCTGGGCGTCCAGAATCATCTGGAACCCGGTCCGCACCAGTTCCTGGTCGTCAGCGATGAGCACTCGAATCGTCACCTGACGGATTTTGCCAGTTCCAGACCGGGGTGAAATCGGCAGTCCGGTCAATGCGTCCCGGCCGACCACGGCCGGGGTAGGGCACCGGCGGGTCCGCGCGGCACCATGGAAGCGGGCGCATCGGACAATTTTTCGGCCGGCCGGTGATCGGAGCCCCGGGAAAGGCATTACTGGGTGTGGATGATCCAGAAGCGCGATTCACCGCGCTGTACGACCGGCACTATCGCAGCGTGCTCGGCTACGCGCTGCTGCGGGCCGAACGACAGGCGGCCGAGGACATCGCGAGCGAGACGTTCCTGATCGCCTGGCAGCAGCTGGAGCGGCTGCCGGAGGCGCCGCTGCCGTGGCTGCTCGGCATCGCCCGCAACCTGCTGCGCAAGCAGTGGCGTTCCGGGCTGCGACGGCAGGCGCTGGCGGACCGGCTGGCCGACCTCTCCCCCGAGGGAGACGTGGCCGAGCAGGTCACCGAGCGCGAGGCGGCGCTCGCGGCGCTCGCCGGGCTGTCCGAGCTGGACGCCGAGGCCGTGGTCCTGGCCAGTTGGTACGGCCTCGCCCCGGCCGAGGCCGCCAAGCTCGTGGGCTGCTCGGCCCGCGCGTTCACGGTCCGTCTGCACCGCGCTCGCCGCCGCCTGTCCCAGGCATTCGATTTCACCCCCATCACCCTGCAGGAGCAGTCATGAACGACGTTGACGAGCGCATCCGCGCGCTGCGCCCCGACGCCCTCACCGACGACGCCTACCGGCGTCGCCGCGAGGCCGACCTCGCCCGCGCCTTCGCGACGGCCAAGCCTCGCCTCCGCCCCGTGTCCCGCCTGCGTCTCAGGCCGCGGCTCGTGCTGACCGGCGCCCTCATCGGGCTGGCCGCCGCAGTGGCGGTACCGGCGGTCATGACGGGCACGATCGGGCTGCGGGGACCGGGGGGCGGCCGGAGCGAGGGGGCCGCTTCCTCCGTCGCAGCCCCAGACAGGTCCCCGGCGGAGAAATCCTCCGTGACGCTTGACGCCCGGTCGTTCCTGCTGGCGAGCGCGAAGACGGTGGCGAGCGAGAGCACCCCCGAGGGCCGGTACTGGTTCGACCGCACCCGGACCTTCGAGCCCGTCGGGGCCGGCGCGGTCGTCGCCCACACCGACGAGATCTGGTCCGACGGCCGAAAGGGGCGGAGCTCGTCCAATCAGGACGTCAAGATCACCTTCGAGACCTCCTCCGACGAGGCGGCGTGGAAGGCCAAGGGATCCCCGTCCCTGTGGCCCGGCCCGAAGACCGAGGACTTCGCCATGATCCTGCAAATAGGGCTCGGTGCCAAGACACTGACCGTGGGGAAGGAGCAGAAGCTGCCCGGCGACGTCGAGGGGCTTGAGCGCTGGCTCCGCTCGGCGCACCGTGAGGGGCCGTTCGCGGACTTCGCCTTCGATGCGGCGCGTCACCTGCTCTCCATGCCGACGAGCGCGGCCACGCGCGCCTCGATGCTGCGCATCCTGGCCGCTCAGCCGGGACTCGTCCTGAAGCAGGGCGTCCTCGACCCGCTCGGCCGCACGGGCACCGCGGTCACCACGGCCAACGGCCACCACACCCTGATCATCGACGAGTCGGGGGCGCGCCTGCTGGCCTTCCGCTACGACGGTCCGGACGAGAAGTCCCGCGCCACCGACTCCCGCACCGTGTTCATCCCCGCCCGTAAGGGGTTCAAGGTCGCGTACGAGAGCTCCGGCTGGGTCAACGAACTCGGCGCCCGGAAGTGATCTCCCGCCCCGCCGCCCGGAGGGGGCGGCGGGGCACCCGGCGGGTCCGCCACCCCGGCGGGGGCGGGGTGGCTCAGCCGAGGACCAGGTCCCGGATCGTCTTCAGGGAGGTCTCGTCGCGGGGGCCCATCACCAGGAGGTTGCTCACCGGGCTCTTGCGCCACAGCTCCAGGCGTTCGCGGATGCGGCCCACCGGGCCGACCAGGGAGATGCCGTCGGCCAGCTCGTCGGGGATCGCGTTGAACGCCTCGTCCCTGCGCCCGGCCAGGTAGAGCGCCTGGATCTCCTCGGCGGCCTCGGCGTAGCCCATCCTGCCGATGATGTCGGCGTGGAAGTTGCGGCTCTTGGCGCCCATGCCGCCGATGTAGAGGGTCAGCATCATCTTCACCCCGTCCAGCGCCGCCCTGACGTCGTCGGTGATCAGTGTCATGACCATGGCGGCGATGTCGAAGTCAGGCCCGGCGCCGGCGAGCGAGGGGCCGTACATCCGCTCGATCTTCTCGGGGAACACGAAGAGCGGCAGCCAGCCGTCGGCGATCTCGGTGGCGAGCGCGACGTTTTTCGGGCCCTCCGCGCCGAGATAGAGGGGGATCTCGCCGCGGAGCGGGTGGGTGATCAGCTTCAGCGGCTTGCCGAGGTTCGCGCCGCCCGGGTAGGGCAGGGGGTAGTGCTCGCCGTCGCTGGTCACCGGCTCCTCGCGGCGCCAGACCTTGCGCATGATCTCGACGTACTCGCGGGTGCGGGCGAGCGGCTTGGGGAACGGACGACCGTACCAGCCCTCGACCACCTGGGGGCCGGACGCGCCGATACCGAGCAGCAGCCGCCCGCCGGTGAGATGATCGAGGGTCATCGCGGTCATCGCGGTCGCCACCGGGGTCCTGGCGGAGATCTGCACCACCGATGTGCCCAGTTTGATGCGGGACGTCCGCGCGCCGTACCAGGCCAGCGGGGTGAAGGCGTCGCTACCGTAGGCTTCCGCGGTCCAGACGGACTCGTACCCCAGCCGTTCCGCGGCCTGGACGAGTTCGGTGGCGTCGTCGGCGTCGCGCTGCCAGTAGCCGAGGTTCAGGCCGAGTTTCAGGTCGGTACTCACCGGGTCTCCTCGCAACGTAAGGCCGGACACGCTCCGCAATTAGAACACGTTCTACATTGGTCGGTCGAGTGTGAGGTGTCGAAATTCGGTCTCCCGGGAAGCGTTCATCTGTGCTCTATGCAGCTCGCAAGCTCCTCTCCCTGATCTTTCTCCTTGCCCTCGCCGTCGCGGGAGCGATCCCGGCGGTGGCGCACGCGGCGGGGCGGCCCAACATCGTGCTGGTTCTCGTTGACGACCTGGATGCGGGGGATCTCCAGAAATTTCCCAACATCTCAAACCTCCTTGCCAGGGGTGGCACCAGCTTTGACCGGTTCTTCGTGCCGAACTCCTGGTGCTGCCCGTCACGCGCGTCGATCATGCGCTCCCAGTACGTGCACAGCCACGGAGTGCTGACCAACACCGCTCCCGAGGGCGGCTTCACCAAGTACTACACAACCGGTCTGGAACGTTCCACGCTCGGGACCTGGATGAAGTCGGCCGGATACCGCACCGGCCTGATGGGCAAGTACCTCAACCACTACCCCGGCGGCGCCACCGCCGCCACCTACGTGCCGCCCGGCTGGGACGAGTGGGACGTGCCGGTGCGCAGGCTCTACGAGGAGTACGGCTACACGCTCAACGAGAACGGCGCACTGCGGGCCTACGGCTTCGCGCCGGAGGACTACCTGGCCGACGTGCTCAGTGCGAAGGCGGGGGCGTTCGTCTCCCAGCCGGGCGACGACCCGTTCTTCCTTTACCTCGCCCCGATCGCCCCGCACAACCCGGCCAACTACGCCCCCCGGCACGAGGCCGCCTTCGCCGGAGCGGTGGCCCCGCGCACCCCGTCCTTCAACCAGCCGGATGTCAGTGCCGAGCCACTCTGGCTCAGGTCGCTTCCGCAGTTCGACGCCAGGAAGGTCCAGAAGATCGACCGGCACTACCGCGACCGGCTCCGGGCGATGCTCGGCGTGGACGACATGGTGGGTGCCCTGATCGAGTCCCTCAGGGTCTCCGGCAAGCTGGATGAAACGTATATCTTTTTCGCCTCCGATAACGGGTTCCACCAGGGCCAGCACCGGCTCGCCCAGGGCAAGACCACCCCCTTCGACGAGTCGATCAAGGTGCCGCTCCTGGTCCGCGGCCCCGGTGTGCCGGCGGGTCACGTCATCGGCGACATGGCCTCCACGGTGGACCTGGCCCCGACGTTCGCCCAGCTGGCCGGTGTCACGCTCCCCGACTTCGTCGAGGGCCGCTCCCTGCTGCCGCTCCTGCAGGGCCGCACGCCGCCCTCGTGGCGCCAGAACGTGCTGCTGGAGTTCAACCGCCCGACGGACCCGGGCTCGGCCCGCCAGACTCCGGTCCCGGCCTACCAGGGCATGCGGACCGCCTGGCACACCTTCGTCCGCTACTCAACCGGCGAGTACCAGCTCTACGACCTCGTCGCGGATCCTTACCAGCTCCGCAACATCGCCGCCGAGACCCCGCTCTCCGTGATCGCCCAGTTCAACCAGCAGCTCGACGCCCTGGTCTCCTGCTCGGGTGCCACCTGCAGGTCAGCCGACTCGGTCAAGCCGCCCGTGCTGCCCGTCAGGCCCCTCTTCCTCGGTCCGTGGGGACCGTGAGATGCCGGGGTAGGCCCGCAGCAGGTGGGCCTCGACGGCGGCGGCGGCCCCCGCCGCGTCCCCGGCGACGATGGCCCGGTGGATCCGATGGTGATCGGCCATCAGCCCTGCCGTGTCGCCGAGGCGCTCGACCGCGCCGACCGCGTAGCGGCGGAGCGAGTCACGCAGCGAGAGCATCATGGCGGTGGTCAGCCTGTTGCCCGACGCCTCGGCGATGGCCACGTGGAAGGCCGTGTCGTGCTCGACGAACTCCTCCGCGGTCGTCGAGGCGTCCATCCGCTCCAGCGCGGCGGTCAGGGCCGACAGGTCCGCCCCGTGTGCCGCGGCGTGCGCGGCGGACCACTTTTCGATCATCAGCCGGGCGTCGACGACCTCCGCCAGCGACAGGTTCGACAGCCCGAGGTGGAGTCTGAGCAGGTCGCTCAGGGCGTCCGCGGGTCTGGAGATGAGGCAGGCCCCCGCGTCCGGCCCCCGCCCGACCTGCGACGACACCACGCCCAGCGTCTCCAGAACCCGCATCGCCTCGCGTACGGACGACCGGCTCACCCGCAGTTGCTCGGCGAGTTGCCGCTCGCCGGGCAGGCGGTCGCCGACCGTGAGCCCGTCGTCCGCGATGCGCCGCTCGATCTGGGCGATCACGTCCTCGAACGCCCGGGTGCGCCGGACCGGCTGCCAACCGCTCAAGGGGGCCTCCTCTTGTGAGGGAATATGGTCAGACCATACTATGGTCTGACCATACGAGCGTAAAGGAGTGCCGTGCGCGTCGCCCTGTTCATCACCTGCGTGAACGACACGCTCTTTCCCGGCACCGGGCGAGCGGTCGTCACTCTGCTGCGCCGCCTCGGGTGTGACGTCGAGTTCCCGCGGGCGCAGACCTGCTGTGGCCAGATGCACGTCAACACGGGGTACCCCGAGGAGGGCAGCCGGCTCGCGCGGCACTTCGTGGACGTCTTCGCCGAGTACGACGCGGTCGTCGCGCCGTCCGGGTCGTGCGCCGCGATGGTCCGCGAGCAGTACCCGCGTCTCGCCCGCATTCCGGCCGCCGCCGGAGCCCCCGCGGGGGAGAGGCCCCCGCCCGGCTCGTTCGCCGCGGAGGTGGCCGAGACGGTGCCGAAGGTCTACGAGCTCTCGGAGTTCCTCGTCGACGTCCTCGGTGTCACCGACGTCGGCGCCTACTTCCCGCACCGGGTGACCTACCACCCGACCTGCCACTCGCTGCGCGGCCTCCGCTTGGGAGACCGGCCCACCCGCCTGCTTGAGCAGGTCAGGGGCCTGGAGCTGGTCCCGCTCCCCGGAGCGGACGAGTGCTGTGGTTTCGGCGGCACCTTCGCGGTGAAGAACCCGGCGATCTCCGCCGCCATGTGCGCGGACAAGGTGCACAATGTCGCGACCACCGGTGCCGAGGTGCTGTGCGCCGCCGACAACTCCTGCCTGATGCACATCGGCGGCACCCTCAGACGCCAGCGCACCGGTGTACGGATCATGCACCTCGCCGAGATCCTCGCCGCCACGGAGAGCGGCGACGGCAGGGCGGTGCGCGGATGAGCGGGGGCGCCACGTTCCTCGGCATGCCGGCCTTCCCCGCGAACGCCGCGGTCGCCGTGCGGGACTCGCAGCTCAGGTACAACCTCCGCAAGGCCACCCACACGATCCGCGGCAAGCGGGCCGCCGTGGTCGGCGAGCTGCCCGACTGGGCCGAGCTCCGGCGGGCGGGCAAGGAGATCAAGGACCATACCCTGCGCAACCTGGAGCGCTACCTGGTGCGCATGGAGGAGGCGGTCACCGCGGCGGGCGGCCACGTTCACTGGGCGGCCGACGCCAAGGAGGCCAACCGGATCGTCGCCGACCTGGTCAAGGCCACCGGCGAGACCAGCGTGGTCAAGGTCAAGTCGATGGCGACCCAGGAGATCGGCCTCAACGAGGCTCTCGAACTGGAGGGCATCACCGCGTACGAGACCGACCTGGCCGAGCTGATCGTCCAGCTCGGCGACGACTGGCCCTCGCACATCCTGGTCCCGGCGATCCACCGCAACCGCGCGGAGATCCGCGAGATCTTCCGGGAGAAGATGGCCGACTGGGGGCGTGCCGCGCCGGCGGACCTGACGGACGACCCCCGCGCCCTCGCCGAGGCCGCCCGGCTCCACCTGCGCGAGCGCTTCCTTTCCACCAGGGTCGCGATCTCCGGCGCCAACTTCATGATCGCCGAGACCGGCACGCTGGTGGTGCTGGAGTCCGAGGGCAACGGGCGGATGTGCCTCACCCTGCCCGAGACGCTGATCAGCGTGGTCGGCATCGAGAAGCTGCTGCCCAGCTGGCAGGACCTGGAGGTCTTCCTCCAGCTGCTGCCCAGGAGCTCCACCGGCGAGCGGATGAACCCCTACACCTCCACCTGGACCGGCGCGGTCGAGGGGCAGGAGTTCCACCTGGTGCTGCTCGACAACGGCCGGACGAACGTGCTGGCGGACGAGATCGGCCGTCAGGCGCTGCGCTGCATCCGCTGCTCGGCCTGCCTGAACGTCTGCCCGGTCTACGAGCGGGCCGGAGGCCACGCGTACGGCTCGGTCTATCCGGGACCGATCGGGGCGATCCTCACCCCGCAACTGCGCGGCACCGCCTCGAAGCTGGACGCGTCGCTGCCGTACGCCTCGACCCTCTGCGGCGCCTGCTTCGACGCCTGCCCGGTCGCGATCGACATCCCCGAGGTCCTGGTCCACCTGCGTGGCAAGGTCCGCCACGCGCGCGTCGAGCGCCTGGGCATGCGTGCCGCCGGATGGGTGTTCAACCGCCCCGCGCGGCTGGCACGTGCTCAGCGGCTCGGCGGCCGCCTGCGCAGGTTCGTCCCCGGACGCCTGCCGGGCCCGCTGTCGGCCTGGACCGACACACGCGACATTCCCGATATTCCTCCCGAGTCATTCCGTGACTGGTGGGACCGTACAGACGGAGGCGTTCAATGACCGCTGCGGGCAGCAGGGAGCTGATCCTGTCGCGGATCCGCTCCGCGGTGGCCGGGGCCGGCGAGGTCGAGATCACCCGCGCCTACCGCACCTCACCGGACCCGGCCCGCGCGACGGGCCTGGTGGAACTGCTCGCCGAGCGGGTGGCCGACTACCGGGCCGTCGTGCACGTGGTGGACGAGGGGGAGGCGGCCGCGACGATCGCGGCGGCGCTGGCCCGCCGGGGCGCCACCCGGTTGGTCGTCCCCGAAGGACTGCCACCCGAGTGGGCCCCCGGAGAGCCGGTCACCGACGATCCGCCGCTGAGCGCGGCCGAGCTGGACGGGGTGGACGGGGTCGTCACCGGGTGCGCCGTGGCGATCGCGGAGACCGGCACGATCGTGCTGGACGCCGGCCCCGGGCAGGGGCGCCGGGCGCTGACCCTGGTACCGGACTACCACCTGTGCGTCGTGCGCGCCGGGCAGATCGTGGCCGGTGTTCCCGAGGCCGTCGGCAGGCTCGACCCGTCCAGGCCGCTGACCTGGATCAGCGGTCCCTCCGCGACCAGCGACATCGAGCTGAACCGGGTGGAGGGCGTGCACGGCCCGCGCGCGCTGGAGGTCGTCGTCATCCGCTGATCCGGCAGGGGGAGGCGCGTCGGGCGCGAAACACGGATGTGGCCGTGCTGGACGTCTACGGCATGCCCGGCTAGCGTGCCATGGCGTGTGATCCACAGGGCTCGGCCGGCGGACGGTTGTCGCCCGCCGAGGTCGATCCGATCCTCGCCGTCCATCAGGTCCGCAGGAGAAAAGGCGGAATTTACCGATCCGTTACCTGCCCACGTGGTGTCATTATCGGATATTGTCGCGAGTCGTTACTGCGTAACCCCAGGTCAAGGTCATTGGAGTCCTGTTTCCATGAAACCGCCGCTGCTGCTCATCGGGCAGGGCTCGCACGACGACAACGGATCCGCTGAATTCGGTAGGTTCATCCACCGGCTCCGCTGTCGCCTGGACCAGACGGCGGCCGACGTCTCCGGCGGCTACATCGCCAAGGCCAGGCCACGCCTCAGTGACTCCGTCGCATCGCTGGTCGCGCGCGGGCACCACCGGATGGTGGCCCAGCCCATGAGTCTCACCGGCGGTACGTGGCTCGGCACGGACATCCCCTCCGCGATAGCCCGCGAGCGGGAGAGACATCCCATGCTCACCTGCGACTACGGCCGTTCTCTGGGCTCCGACCCCCGTATCCTCGCGCTGCTCGCCGAGCGGCTGGCCGACGCCGCCGCCGAGGTCGCCAGTCTCCGGCTGGTCCCCGCCGCTGCCGGGCCGCTCGACGAGGAACCCGAGCACATCGAGATCGGCGAGACCGCCGTCGTCCTGGTCGGTGACGGCTCCACCAGCCCCGAGACCAACGCCGACGTGCACCGGGTCTCCCGGCTCTTCTGGGAGACCCACGCCCACGAGTACATGACCGTGGAGACGGCGTTCGTCTCCCTCACCCCGCCCGGCGTCCCCGGCGGCATCGAGCGCTGCCGCCGCCTCGGCGCCAAGCGCGTGATCGTCGTGCCCTACCTGCTCTTCGCCGGCGGCCTGCTCGACCGCGTCTGGGCTCAGGCCATGGCCTACGCCGCAGGCCACTCGAACCTGGACGTCCGCTGCGCCGACGTCATCGGTGACTGCGAGGGCCTGGCCGACGTGGTCATCGAGCGCTACGAGGAGGCGCTCAGCGGCATCGCCTGGTGATCCCGTGATGGTTTTGGTGTTTTTCCGGCTGGTTTCTGGAGGAGACTGAAGCGCATGACCATCCTCGAGGAGACCATCGCGGCGATCCGTCCCGCCGACCCGGCGGCCGTCGCCGAGGCCCGAGCCCACCAGGACCGCCTGACCAAGCCCAGGGGCGCGCTGGGCGCGCTGGAGGACGTGGCGATACGGCTGGCCGGGGCCGCGGCGGTCAGCCCGCCGCCACTCCCGGTTCCCGCGGCTCTGGCGATCTTCGCCGCCGACCACGGTGTCCACGCCAGGGGCGTGACCCCGTGGCCGCAGGAGGTCACCCTGCAGATGGTCGGCAACTTCCTCGCGGGCGGCGCCGTGGCCAACGCCTTCGCCGCCCAGGTAGGCGCCTCGGTGACGGTCGTCGACGTCGGTGTGGCCGCCGACCTCGACCCCGCGCCAGGACTGACGATCAGTAAGGTCGCGTACGGTACGGCCGACCTGTCCCGCGGACCGGCGATGACCCCCGAGCAGGCGGTCGCGGCCCTGGAGGCCGGGATCGCCCATGCCCGCGATCTCGTCGACGGAGGCGCCCGCTGCCTGATCACCGGAGACATGGGCATCGCCAACACCACCGCCTCGGCCGCGTTGATCTGCGCGTTCACCGGGCACGAAGCGGCGGCCGTGACCGGCAGGGGCACCGGTATCGACGGCGAGACCCTGGAACGCAAGGTCGAGGTGGTCCGCGAGGCACTCCGGGTGAACGGCCTGGAGCGCGAGCCGGGTGCCGCCTCCTCGGTGTCCGCCCTGGAGACGCTGGCCGCGGTCGGCGGCCTGGAACACGCGGCGATCGCCGGATTCGTCCTCGCCGGGGCCGCTCTGCGGGTGCCGGTCATCCTGGACGGTGTCATCGCGGGGGCGGCGGTACTGGCGGCGGCGGCGATGGCGCCCGACGTCGTCGACCACTGCGTGGCCGGGCACCGCTCGGCCGAACCCGGTCACGCCGCGGCCCTGGATCACCTGGGCCTGCGCCCCCTGGTGGAGTTGGAACTCCGGCTCGGCGAGGGCACCGGCGGCCTGCTCGCCCACCCGCTCGTCTGCGCCGCGGCCAGGGTGATGCACGAGGTCGCGACCTTCGATTCCGCCGGTGTGACGGACAAGGAAGCCTGACCTGCGGAAGTCTTGAAGCCGACCGGTTGACAACAGTCAGCCGTCTCTTGACACCTGTTAACACAGGTGCAGCAAAGAGAGCGTCGTTAGCCGGTAGGTTTACCTCTTAAGCACGTCATGATTCACAATTCCTCGTGAACGGGAGATCGGTCGCCATGTCGCCCTACCTGCTCGGCTTGCGCCTCTCCGGGCGGCGGGTACTCGTCGTGGGCGGTGGACGCGTCGCCCAGCGGCGTGTGCCGGCGCTGCTCGACGCGGGCGCACTGGTCACCATCGTCTCGACGAGCGTCACGCACGCTCTCGACGATCTCATCGCGACAGGCCGCGTGACCTGGGAGGCCAGGCGCTACCAGGCCGGCGACGTCGACGGGGCCTGGCTGGTGCAGGCCTGCACGGACAACCCCGAGGTGAACGCCGCCGTGGCCGAGGAGGCCGAGGCGAAGCGGATCTGGTGCGTGCGCGCCGACGACAAGGACGCCTCCGCGGCCTGGACCCCCGCCAGCGGCAAGGTGGACGAGATCAGTGTGGCGATCACCGCCGGAGGCGATCCCCGGCGCGCCGCCGGGATCAGGGACGCCGTCGTGGGCGCTCTCAGGGACGGTACGGTCGACGCCCGGCGCAACCGTACCAAGCTCGTGGGCGTCGCCCTGGTCGGTGGCGGTCCCGGCGACCCCGGCCTGATCACGGTCCGTGGACGGCAGTTGCTGGCCCAGGCCGACGTGGTCGTCGCCGACCGTCTCGCCCCGCAGGCCCTGCTCGACGAGCTCTCCCCGGACGTCGAGCTGATCGACGCCGCGAAGATCCCCTACGGTCGCTACATGGCCCAGGAGAGGATCAACGAGCTGCTGATCGAGCACGCCAGGCAGGGCAAGTTCGTGGTCCGGCTCAAGGGAGGCGACCCGTTCGTCTTCGGCCGCGGTGGCGAGGAGTTGCTCGCCTGCGCCCGCGCGGGCATCCCGGTGGTCGTGGTCCCCGGCATCACCAGCCCGGTCGCGGTGCCGGCCGCCGCCAACGTGCCCGTGACGCATCGCGGCGTCAGCCAGGAATTCCATGTGATCTCCGTACACGTCCCGCCGGGCGACGAGAGGTCCACGGTCGACTGGCCCAATCTGGCCAGATCCGGCGGCACGCTGGTGCTTATGATGGCGGTCGAACGGATCGGGGTGATCGCCGAAACGCTGCTCCATAACGGACGTTCGCCGGAAACTCCCGTAATGGTGGTACAGGACGGTACCCTTCCGACCCAGCGCGCTCTTTACGCCACGCTCTCCACCGTGGCGGAGCGCGTAAGCGCGGCTGAGATTCGGCCCCCTGCGATCGTGATCGTCGGTGATGTCGTGAAGGTCGGCCAGGAGGTCGAGATGGTTCGAGCGGAGCGAGTACCGTGAAATCGGCTTCCAACAGGCCTCCCCATTCGGGTGGTGGCCGTGACCCTCGCCTCGCCGGCACCCCCCAGGAGCCATCTGGCGGCCCCCCGCCGGATGACCAGGAATCCCCCGGCGAGCAGACGGTGACCTTCGGCGCCATCCGTCCAGACGATGACGCCGCCTCCATCCGCGCCCGCCCCCAGCCCGCCGCCGGGGCGGCCGGTCCTGCCACGCCTCCGGGCAGGAGGGCCGGTCCGGCCGCCCCGGGCGGGGCGGCCGATCCAGCCGCCCCGCCCGCTTCGGCGGAGGCGATGGCGGCCTTCCACGCCGCCGCGGCCGCCGCCCAGGCCACGATCGCCGCCATCACCACCTCCCGGGAGGTGGTCAAGCCCGCCTCCGCCGACGCCCCGGGCAGCCGTCCTCCGGGTGCCGCCCGCAGCGGTCCCGCCACGGCCTCGCCCGGTGCGGTCTCCGGTCCGAACGCCTCCCCGGCCGCTTCCCGCGGCGGTGCCCCCGCCCCGCAGCGGGCTCCCCGTGCTGGTGGCCCCGCCTCGCCGGGTGCCCCCCGTGGTGGCGTTCCCGCCCCGCCGGGGGCGGCCCCGGGTCAGGGTGTCCCTCCTTCCCCCGGCGCTTCGCGTGGTGGTGGCCCTGCCACCACTCCTCCCGGTGTCCCTCCGAGGCCGGGTGCTCCCGCCTCCCAGGGGGGTTTTGCGGGAGCTGCTCGCGGGGACGGCCCCGCCGAGGGCTCTCGTGGTGCGACTTTCCGTCCGGGGCCCGCTTTCCCGAGTGCTCCCCGTGCCGGTGGTGGCCCCGTCACACCTTCTCCCCAGGCCGGTCCCGGTGCGCTCTTTCGCCCAGGTGCCCCTGTTCCCCCGAGCGCTCCCCGCGCCGGTGCCCCCGCCACTCCCGCACCCGGCGCTTTCGGGGGTTCCGCTCCTGGAGAAGGTGCCGCAGACTCCTCACGTACGGCCGATGAGGGCTTCTCCCCCCGGGCCGAGGGGGGCGGGCTCGCCCCCGGAGTCCCCGGCACCGAGGCCGCCGCTCCGCCCCTTCGGGTGAGCAGACCCCAGGAGAAGCAGGAGGAGCCCGGGAAGGGCGCCGAGTCCGACGAGGTCGTCGTCCTCCTCGCGGATGACGGTGAGATCGGGGACGCGCGGCGGGAGGGGCGCCGCGAGGGGCCGGAAAACGAAGCGGAGAGCGACGCCGGGATGCCTGGCGCCGGCGGAGCCGAGGATGGCGGCGAGGCCGGAGAGCGGGCCCTGGCCGGCGACGGGGCTCAGCGCGACGCCGAGCCCGCCGAGATCGATGAGCAGGCTCCGCGGGAGGACGAGACCGATGAGACCGGCGAAGAGACCCAGCGCGACGGCGAGGCCGGCGCCGAGGTCCTGGACGGGGCCGGCGACGCGGACGGGAACGACGGGAACGAGAAGGCCGGAGGCGAGGAGGACGCGGGGTCGCCGGGCGACCGGATGCGGGAGACGCCGCTTCCCGAGGCCGTCTCCGAGGCCCTGAGCAGCGCGCTCACCGCCGTACGCACCGGTGTCACCGACCTCGGTTTCGGCCTGGACATCCCCGGGGCCGAGGAGGCCAGGCGGGTCCGGAGTGAGATCCTGGCCCAGCTCGACGACTACGTGATCCCCCGCGTCCACACGAGCACCGCGCCCGCCCTCGTCGTGGTCGCGGGCTCCACCGGCGCGGGCAAGTCCACCCTCCTCAACACGCTGGCCAACGCCAGGGTCAGCGCGACCGGCGTGCGCCGTCCGACGACCGGAACGCCTGTCCTGGCCTGCCACCCCGACGATCACGAGTGGTTCGCCAAGGGCGACCTGCTCGGTAGCCTCCGGCGGCTCAGCGAGCCCGACCCCGAGGCGGCCTCCGACGGCCTAGTGCTCGTCTCCACCGAGCGCCTACCTCCCGGTGTGGCACTGCTCGACACCCCCGACATCGACTCGGTGGTCGAGGAGCACCACGAGATCGCGCACCGCATGCTCGACGCGGCCGATCTGTGGATCTTCGTCACCACCGCCGCCCGCTACGCCGACGCCCCGGCCTGGCGGCTGCTCCGCCTGGCCAAGGAGCGCGGAGCCAAGCTGGCCATCGTGCTCTCCAGGGTGCCGCCCAAGTCCAGAGAGGTGATCACCAAGCACTTCGTCAGGATGCTCACCGAGTACGGTCTCGGCGAGGTCGACCGGTTCGTCGTCAACGAGGGCAAGGTCACCGACGGCATGCTCCCCGACCACGAGGTGAGCGAGCTGCGCCTCTGGCTGACCGAGCTGTCGGTTGACGAGCGGCGTCGCGAGCAGGCCGTGCGGGCCACCCTGGACGGGGTGCTGAACAGCTTCCGCACTCGTGTCCCCGCCCTGGCCAAGCAGCTGGAGATCCAGGTCGCCTTCCGCAGAGACCTCCGCGCCGACGTGGAGAGCGCCTATGCCCAGGCACTGGTCGAGATCGACGAGAGCACCGGCGACGGCTCGCTGCTCCGGGGTGAGGTCCTCGCCCGCTGGCAGGACTTCGCCGGTTCCGGCGATCTCATGCGTACCCTCCAGTTGCGCAAGCCCGGTCGTCTCGCGGGCAAGGCGAGCCATCAGGCACCCGAGCGGCTCAGCGCGCTGAGATCCGCGCTGCGGACGGGGTTGGAGTCGGTGGTCGTCTCGGCGGCGCAACGGGCCGCGGAGGAGGCCGCCTCGCGCTGGTCGAACCGTCCGGGCGCGCAGGAGGTCCTGGCGACGGCCGCCGAGCTCGGGCACGCGTCCGACGATCTCCCGCGCAGGGCCGGCCGGACCATCGCGGCCTGGCAGGAGCACATCACCGAGCTGATCCGCACCGAGGGGGTGACCAAGCGATCGGTGGCCAGGGTGATCTCGTTCGACGTCGAGTCCCTGTCGCTGATCCTGACCATCGGGCTGCTCGGTTACGGCGCCTCGGAGGCGCGGAACGGCACCGGTGCGCTGCCGCAACGGCTGGTACACGCGCTGCTCGGCGCGGAGTCGCTGCGCAACATCGGGGTGAAGGCCCGAAGCGATCTCCGCGCCCGGATCGGCATGCTCTTCGACGACGAGACGGCGCGTTACATCCAGGCTCTCGATGGCGCCGGCATACCGGATGAATCCGCCGCCACCCGCCTTTACCAGGCAACGTACAACCTTGAGGTCGCCCGATGAGTGTTGGCACCACCCAGTCACGCCAAGGGCTCGGCAGCCGGCTCGCCGCGCTGGCTCGGATCGTGGAGCTGGGGCCGGGCAGGGTCGAGCCCAAGCTCCTCACCGAGTCGGGGCAGCTGCTGCTGCGTGCCGGTGACAGGCTCAAGCTCTCCTCCGACCACACGGTGGTCGCGCTCGCGGGGGGCACGGGCAGCGGCAAGTCGACGCTGTTCAACTCGATCTCCGGCCTGGAGCTGTCGCCGACGGGAGTACGCCGCCCGACCACGGCCCGCACCCACGCCTGCGTCTGGGGCCTGGACGGCGCGGGCCCGCTGCTCGACTGGCTGCAGATCCAGTGGCGCCACCGCTTCGCGCGGGCCAGTGCCCTGGACCGCGGGGAGAGCCAGCTGCACGGACTGATCCTGCTCGACCTGCCCGACCACGACTCCATCCGGGCGCTGACCGACACCGAGGCCGACCGGCTGATCCAGGTCGCGGACCTCGTCGTGTGGGTGCTCGACCCGCAGAAGTACGCCGACGCCTCCACGCACCGGCGCTACGTGACCGACCTGGCCGGGCATGAGGCGGTGACGGTCTTCGTGCTCAACCAGTCCGACCGGCTCGACGAGGAGGAGCTGACCGAGTGCGTCGCGGACCTGGAGGACCTGCTCCACCGCGAGGGGGTCGAGCACCCCGTGGTCGTCACCACCTCGGCGATCACAGGTACGGGCGTGGACGACCTCAAGGCGGTCCTCGCCGAGACCGTGTCCAGGCGCAGGGCCGCCACCCAGCGCCTGGAGGCCGACCTCGACCGGCTGACGCTCCGCCTGGCGAAGGTCATGCCCGCCGACGGCACCCCGGCGTCGCCCTCCTCCATTGACGACGCCCGCCGGATCGGCCTCACCGACGCCCTCTGCGACGCGGCCGGAGTCCCCGCCGTCGGCGAGGCGATGGAGAACGTCTACGCCGCGAGGTCCGGTGAGTGGGTCGGCTGGCCCTACACCCGCTGGGCGGCCAAGCTTCGTCCTGATCCGCTGAACAGCCTGCGCCTGGGCGATCTGCGAGACGAGATCCGCGGCCTGACCGGTGGCTCGGTCAGCGCGCAGCCGGCCGAGGTGGACACCGCCGTCCACGCCCTGGCCGACGGCCTGACCTCCGGCATGCACGAGGCGTGGCAGAGCGGGATCAGGGACGCCGCGCGCTCCCGCTCGGCGCAGCTGCCCCAGGTGCTGTCGGAGGAGCTCTCAGAGGTCGCACCGCGCCTGGACAGGGTGCCCGGCTGGTGGCGGCTGCTTCTCGCCTGGCAGTACCTGCTGGTCCTGCTCTTCGTCGCGGGCCTCGCCTGGGTCGGTACGGCTCTGGTCTACGGCGTGTTCGGCACCGGGAAGCCGCCGGCGGGGCTGGAGGTGTTCGGCGACGCCGCCTCGCTGCCGTGGGTGGGGCTGATGATGCTCTCGGTACTCGGGCTCGGGTTGCTCACCGCGGTGGCCAGCCGCAACTTCATCGTGCTCGGCGCGGGCAACGAGCGTGACGCGCTGGAGCGCGAGATGCGCCGCAGGGTCGCCGGGCTCGCGGAGAGCATGGTGATCGAGCCGGTGGAGCGTGAGCTGACCCGCTACAACGAGTTCTACTCGGCCATGCGGAGCCTGCGAGGCTGATTCCCGGGGTTGTCCACAGCCTGGTCGAGTGTCCGGCGGTTGTCCCCAGAGCGCGATTCGGTGACTCGCGAGGGGTACGGCTCGGACCATCGTGTCTTTCACGCCGCCGGCACTCGGCCGGCTCTCATGGGAGGCACGATGAACGACATCTACGTCACGCTGACCGGTAACGTCGCGGCCACGCCGCGCCAGCACACCTTCCCCGACGGCTCCCGGGTCACCTCGCTCAAGATCGCCTCGACGAGTCGCTACTTCGATCGGGAGAACCAGCAGTGGCGCAACGGTGAGACGACCTACTTCGGAGTCCGCTGCTTCCGCGGGCTCGCCGACAACGTCGCCCAGTCGGTCCAGCTGGGCCAGCCCGTCGTCGTTCAGGGACGGTTGCGGATCCGCGAGTTCACCCACGAGGGTGAGCGCCGATTCATGCCCGAGGTGGAGGCCAACTCGCTCGGACACGACCTGCGCTGGGGGCTCGGGAGTTTCAGCAAGCCACAGCGCGGCGGCCCGGTCGCGGCCCTGGGCAGCGCGGAGCGGATCGAGCTCGATCGCGAGACGTCCGACTGGGCCATGAGCGGCGGTGCCCCCGTCGAGGCGGGGGCTCCCGGCGCCCTGCCCCCGCTGCGGGCCGGTCTCGATGAGGAGCGGGTCGCGCCGGGCGGCGGGCCGGCCGAGGGGGGTGCGATTCACGGAGAGGCCGCAGAGGCCGCCTCGCGTGCGGTGGATCACGGCTCCGCCGGGGAGGAGCCGGCGATGGGAGAGGTCGTGACCAGGAGAAGGAAGGCGGCGAAGGGCACGACGAGGCGGGTGCAGGCGGTGGGTGCCGACGACCCGGCCGCGGGGGTCACCGGGGAGGAAACGGCCGGGGCCGTGCCGGGCGCGGTGAAGATCCACCCAGATGTGAGCGATGAGGCGCCCTGGCCGACACGGGAGCGCGTGGCGGCCTGAGCCGCCTCCCGTTGGGAGGCCCGGGCCGCGGGCCTCCCAACCCGATCGGCTGTTCGGAACCGGAGGGGTGGGTGGAGGAATCGTTCGAGGTGGACAGGGAGTCGAATTCGGGCAGGGGGATAGGCGCGGGTCCGCGCAGGGGAAGAACGCGGACAGCGGGATGGGGCGGATTCGAACACAAGACTTGGAACGGAAGATTCAGCGGAGAAGATTTCGGACGGGAGATGAGGACGGGCAGGCGTCCGGTGAAGTGCGGACTTCGCAGGGGCGGGATGTCTGACGGAAGTGCAAGGCCTCGCACGGTGATAGGGCCTGGTTCGGGCGGAGTGAGGGGGCATCGGCCGGACGCGGTCGGTGTCTCGCCGCGGAAGCGCGGGGACGCCGAGATAACCAGCCGATGGTCTTGCCCGTGTCAGATGCCCAGGACACCTGTTTAGGTCCAGGTCACGCCCCGCAGCATGGCTTGCTCCTTTCCCACACGGCCCGCTCTTGAGGGAGCGGTTTCCAAAACGTAGGTCAACCGGTGGGCTGGCCCACTCCGCCAAAGGTAGCGGTTCCCATCGCGCGTCGCACACTCCGCAACTATTGTGTTACACATCGTTAGTCGGAGAGGGGGACGACATGGCGGCTCCCAGCCACACCTCGGTCAAACCGCGCGACGGCATGACACCCTTGGCCGATCGCTGGCCCCTGCTTGGACAGCGTCGCCCGCTGGTCGGCTACCTCTGCGGGGTAGTAGCGCTGGATCTCGCCGCGATCGTGTTCTTCCTGGCATCCGGGGTCTTCCGCTGGTCCGATGTGCTGACCTTCACCGCGCTGATGGCGTGTGGAGCCGTGTGCATCGAGGCGACCCGGAGGCTCGGCATGCCGGCCGGCGTCCACCGGGACCTGCTCTCCGCCTGGTGGCTGCCCGCCGCGCTGCTGCTCCCGCCGCTCTACGCGCTTCTGGCGCCCATTCCGCTCCAGTTCCTGCTGCAGAGGCGGGTGCGTGCGACGGTCGTCTACCGGCGGGTCTTCAGCTCGGCGGCGATCGGCCTGGCCGGATGTGCGGCCTCCCTGCTCTTCCATGCCGCGGTCGGTGACCTGAACGCGCTGACCAGGGGCGAGGGCGGGCCGATCCTGGTGGCCGTCGGCTGCGCGGTCCTGTTCACGGTGATCAACACCGCGCTGATCGCCATCGCGGCGCACACCGCCGATCCCGACAGCCGCTGGCGGGAGGTCCTGTGGAACCGGGAGAACCTGCTCCTCGACGTCGTCGAGCTCTGCCTCGGTGTCATCATCTCCATCACCTGCGGGCTCAATCCGGCTCTGCTGGTCCTGGCGCTGCCCCCGGTGGTGCTGCTCCAGCGCAGCCTGCTTCACGCCCAGCTTCAGGCCGCGGCCCGCACCGACCTCAAGACCGGCCTGCTGAACGCCGCGGCCTGGCAGCGAGAGGCCGACACCGAGATCGTCAGAGCGCGTCGCACAGGGGAGACACTCGCGCTTCTGATCGTCGACATCGACCACTTCAAGCGGGTCAACGACACCTACGGTCACCTGATCGGCGACCAGGTCCTCGTCGGGGTGGCCGACACCATCCGCAGCCAGCTGCGCGACTACGACGTGGTGGGCCGGTTCGGCGGTGAGGAGTTCGTCGTCCTGCTGCCCAGGGCCGACGTGACAGAGGCCCGCAGGGTTGCCGAGCGGCTGCGCTCCCGGGTGGGACGGATGGCGCTCCCGGCCGACGACAACATGATCACCGTGACCATCTCGGTCGGTGTCGCGATCATGAGTGTGCACGGGGACGACCTGATCGAACTGCTCGCCGCGGCCGACCTCGCCCTCTACCGTGCCAAGGAGCTCGGCCGCGACCGGATCTGCCTGTCGGCCACCATCGTGCCTCCGGCCCGCAGGCCCGGATCCGAGGCCGCCCCTAGATCAGCTTCTCAGCCCTGAAGGCCCGAGATTCCTCGGAAGCACTGTTGAACTTTCCAGGCCCTAAACTAAAGGCATGCCGGAGTACATCTACACACTGCAGCGCGTGCGCAAGGCGCACGGCGACAAGGTCGTCCTCGACGACGTGACGCTGTCGTTCCTGCCGGGCGCCAAGATCGGTGTCCTGGGTCCCAACGGCACCGGAAAGTCGACGCTGCTGAAGATGATGGCGGGCCTGGAGCAGCCGTCCAACGGCGACGCCCGGCTCATGCCCGGCTTCACCGTCGGCATGCTCCAGCAGGAGCCCCCCCTCAACGAATCCAAGACCGTCCTCGGTAACGTCGAAGAGGGCGTCGCCGAGACCAAGGCGATGCTCGACCGCTTCAACGAGATCGCCGAGCTGATGGCCACCGACTACAGCGACGAGCTGCTCGACGAGATGGGCAAGCTCCAGGACGCCCTCGACCACCGCAACGGCTGGGATCTCGACAGCCAGCTGGAGCAGGCGATGGACGCCCTCCGCTGCCCCCCGCCGGACGCCGAGGTGACTCAGCTCTCCGGTGGAGAGCGCCGCCGGGTCGCCCTCTGCAAGCTGCTCCTGGAGCAGCCCGACCTGCTCCTGCTCGACGAGCCCACCAACCATCTCGACGCCGAGAGTGTCCAGTGGCTCGAGTCCCACCTGGAGAAGTACCCGGGCACCGTCCTGGCCGTCACCCACGACCGTTACTTCCTGGACAACGTGGCCAACTGGATCCTGGAGCTCGACCGCGGCCGTTGCCACGCGTACGAGGGGAACTACTCCACCTACCTGGAGGCCAAGACCGCGCGGCTCAGGCTCGAAGGTCAGAAGGACGCCAAGCGCAAGAAGCGCCTGGAGGAGGAGCTGGAGTGGGTCCGCTCCAACGCCAGGGCCCGCCAGACCAAGAGCCGGGCGCGCCTGCAGCGCTACGAGGAGATGGCCACCGAGGCCGACAAGTACCGCAAGCTCGACTTCGAGGAGATCCAGATCCCGCCGGGCCCGCGTCTGGGCACCACGGTCATCCGGGCCGAGAAGCTCACCAAGGGCTTCGAGGAGCGCGTCCTGATGGAGAGCCTCTCCTTCGACCTGCCGCGCAACGGCCTCGTCGGCATCATCGGTCCGAACGGTGTCGGCAAGACCACCCTGTTCCGGATGATCACCGGTAGCGAGACGCCGGACAGCGGTGAGATCGTCGTCGGTGACACCGTCAAGATCTCTTATGCCGACCAGAGCCGGGGCGGGATCGACCCGGCGAAGAACGTCTGGGAGGTCGTCTCCGACGGGCTCGACTACATCAAGGTCGGCCAGGTCGAGATGCCGTCGCGCGCCTACATCGCCGCGTTCGGGTTCAAGGGCCCGGACCAGCAGAAGAAGGCGGGCATCCTGTCCGGTGGAGAGCGCAACCGGCTCAACCTGGCGCTCACCCTCAAGCAGGGCGGCAACGTGCTCCTGCTCGACGAGCCCACCAACGACCTCGACACCGAGACACTCTCCAGCCTGGAGAACGCGCTGCTGGAGTTCCCCGGCTGCGCGGTCATCACCTCGCACGACCGGTGGTTCCTGGACCGCATCGCGACCCACATCCTGGCCTGGGAAGAGGGCTCGAACTGGTTCTGGTTCGAGGGCAACTACGCCGACTACGAGAAGAACAAGATCGAGCGTCTGGGTGCCGACGCGGCCCGGCCGCACCGCGTCACCTATCGCAAGCTCACCCGCGACTGACCCCGGTTTCCGGGACTGGCAGGGGGCACCTGGCGCGGGCCGTGTCAGGTGCCCTCCCGGTCGCGACCGAACGAGCCTCCGGTGCCCCGCCGTACGACGGGCAGCGGGGGCTCGCTACGGTTCTGGGTGTGTTTGGACAGAGCGTCGCGGACGAGGTCGGCCATGGCCACCGACATGTGTTCCCCAGGACTGTCAGGTTCGCCGACATCGACTCGCTGGGTCACGTCAACAACGTGCGGTTCCTCGACTATCTGGAGGACGCGCGGATGGGGATGTTCCACATCGACCCCCATCACGAGGGGAACGCCCCTTTCGCCGGGCTGGTGATCGCCCGGCATGAGATCGACTACCGGCGTCCCCTCACCTTCCGTCCCGACCCGGTCCGGGTGGAGTCGTGGGTGACGGAGATCCGTCCGGTACGGTTCACCCTCGCGTACGAGATCCGCGACGATGACGAAATCTTCGTCAAGGCCCGCTCGGTGATCGTGGCCTATGACGTGGAGAGTGCCTCCCCCCGGCGGCTGAGCCAGGACGAGACCGCCTACCTGCGCAGGTTCGCGGCGGACTGAGGCCTTGTCCGGCCTCGGCAACCCGTACCCGGATCGACGGGCGGTGGACGCCCGTCCACCGCCCGCCGAAAGCCGTCAGACCTCGGGGGCGTACAGCCAGACCGCGCTGTCCGGCAGGAGCAGGTGGCCCTCCACCGGGGCGCTGCCGATCAGGACGCGGTCGTGCGGCGGCAGTCGTACCGGTTGGGAACCGCAGTTGACGGCGCAGATCAGGGAACCCCGGTTGAAGATGAGGGCGTCCTCGGCGCCCTCCTGCCAGCTGATCTCTTCGGGCAACGTGCCGCGGAGGTCGCGGCGGACCCGCAGGACCTCCTGGTAGAAGCTCAGCGTTGAGCCGGGGTCGTTCGACTGGCGCTCGGCGGAGAGCACGGCCCACTCGACGGGCTGGGGCAGCCAGGACCGTGTTCCATCGGGCGAGAAGCCGTACGGTTCGGTCATGCCGGACCAGGGGATGGGAACCCGGCAGCCGTCGCGGCCGGGCAGCTCTCCATTGGAACGGGCGAAGATGGGGTCCTGACGGGCCTGTGGGGGAAGATTCTTCACCTCGGGGAGGCCCAGTTCCTCCCCCTGGTAGAGATATGCGGAGCCCGGTAGGGCGAGCATGGCGAGCAGCGCCGCGCGGGCGCGTGCCAGGCCCGTGGTGGAGTTGGTCAGGCCGTCGCCGTACCGGGTCACATGGCGGACCACGTCGTGGTTGGAGAGCACCCAGGTGGGAGCGGTCACCGCGGCCAGTGTGTCATCGATGATCTTCTTGAACGCGGGCCCGGACCAGGGGGCCTCCAGCCAGGCGAAGTTGAAGCTCTGATGGAGCTCGTCGGGGCGGAGGTAGAGCGCGAGATCCTCGACGGAGTCGGTCCAGACCTCGCCGACCGCCACCCGCTCGCCGTCGTAGGAGTCGAGCACCTTGCGCCAGGCGCGGTAGACCTCGTGCACCTCGGGTCGTCCCCAGATCGGCGACTCGGCCTTGAACGCCTGATCCTGCGGCGGGGTGTCCGGCAGATCCTCGGCCTTGTACAGGCCCATCGCCACGTCGATCCTGAACCCGTCCACCCCCCGGTCGAGCCAGAACCGCAGCACGTCGAGGAACTCGGCGTGCACCTCGGGGTTGCGCCAGTTGAAGTCAGGTTGTTCCGCGGCGAAAAGGTGCAGGTACCACTGTCCGTCGGGCGCCTTGGTCCAGGCCGGGCCGCTGAAGGTCGACCGCCAGTTGTTGGGAGGCAGATCGCCGCCGTCACGGAAGATGTAGCGATCGCGTCCCTCACCGCGCAGCGCGGCCTGGAACCACTCGTGAGCCGAGGAGCTGTGATTCGGGACGATGTCCACGATCACCCGGAGACCGAGCCGATGCGCCTCGGCGACGAGCTCGTCGAAGTCGGCGAGCGTGCCGAAGAGGGGGTCGACGTCACGATAGTCGGCCACGTCGTAGCCGCCGTCGGCCATGGGGGAGCGGTAGAAGGGAGTCAGCCAGATCGCGTCCACACCGAGTTCTGCGAGGTACGGCAGGCGCTGCCGGATGCCGGGCAGATCGCCGACGCCGTCTCCGGAGGCGTCGGCGAAGCTGCGAACGTAGATCTCGTAGACGACGGCATCACGCCACCAGGGGGATTCCATATGCTTTGGACTGCCCCCGCTTGACGATGTTTATGCGTCAGGGGCGTTGATCATGCTGCTCGCCGCGTACACGAGATAGTCCCAGAGACGTTTCTCCAGGTCCTCGGGGAGCTTCAGGGAGAGCACCGCGTCGTGCATGTGCCTGAGCCAGGCGTCGTGCTCGACCGAGCGGATGACGAACGGGTTGTGCCGCATCCGCAGGCGCGGGTGGCCCCGCTGCGCGCTGTAGGTGTTGGGGCCGCCCCAGTACTGGATGAGGAACAGGCGCAGCCGCTCTTCGGCCCCGTCGAGGTCGTCTTCGGGATACAGCGGCCGTAGCACCGGATCGGCCGCCACTCCCTGGTAGAAGTGGTGCACGAGACGCCTGAAGGTCTCTTCGCCGCCGACGGCGTCGTAGAAGGACTGGGATTCCCCGGGGGTAACGGACACGGCTCCAGCCTAGTTGACGTCAGCCGGCGATCGGGATTTCGGCACGGTCGAGGGCGGCCTTGACCCGGACGCGGAGCTCGCGGGCGACCTCCGTCTGCCGGGAGGGGATGGTCTTGACGCTGATCCTGAACACGACGGCGGTGTCGGAGATCTGCTCGATACCCCAGACCTGTGGCTCCTCGACGATGACGGAGTCGCGGAAGGCGAGGTCGTTCCATATCTCGTCGGTGACCTGCTTGAGCAGGTCGCGGACCGCGGGGATGTCGGAGGCGTAGGCCACGGGCACGTCGACGGTGGCGCGAGACCAACCCTGGGACTCGTTGCCGACGCGGGTGATGGTGCCGTTACGGATGTACCAGACCCGGCCGTCGCCGTCACGCAGGCGGGTGATGCGCAGGGTGACGGCCTCCACGGTGCCGATCGCGGTGCCCGTGTCGATCACGTCGCCCACGCCGTACTGGTCCTCCAGGAGCATGAACATGCCCGCGATGAAGTCCTTGACGAGTTCCTGGGCGCCGAAGCCGACCGCCACGCCCAGAATGCCCACGCTGGTCAGCAGAGGGGCGATGGGGACGCCGATCCGCTCCAGGATGGTCAGTGCGGCGGTGCCCAGGATGATGATCGAGGCGACCGGCTTGAGCACGGAACCGATGGTCTCGGCCCGTTGTCTTCGCCGCTCGGCCACGATCGCGTCGAGGCCCTCCGGGGCCACCACCTCCCTGCCGCGCAGCCGCCCCGCCAGGGAGGCGCGCTCGGAGGATGCCTTCCGCACCACCCGGTTGATCAGCCGGTGTGCCACGTTGCGCAGAACCAGCGCGATGACCACGACCAGCGCGAGGGCGACCATGCCTGCGATCGCGGGAGCCGCCCAGCTCACGGGGACGACCATCTGCACGAAGTCGCAGATCACCCCTCCGCCGTTCCCGCATCCCTTTGTCAGACCCGCGCTCATGTCGAGAAGCTCCTCAACCACGAGTCCGGGGTCGGGGGTCGGGGTGACGCTGGGGGTCACGCTGGGAGTCAAGCTGGGGGTGGGGCTGGGGACGGGCGTGGGGGAAAGCAGGAACACGGAGTGGATCCCTCTCGGATCGGATCGACGAGTCAGATGGGCGAGTCATGCGACTTACCCATATTGCCGATCGAACCGGCCTCCGTCACATCACGCCGGGGAAGACGGGGACATCCGGATCTGGGGCCGCGGAGGCGGACCCGGATGCCCCGGTGACGGGTGGCCCGGACGGGACACGCACCCGGAAGCGTGTCCCGTGCCGTTCCCGAGGGGGATCCCTCCGGTCACCGCCCGGACGAGAGACCAGGCGGCAGCCTTTGCCTTACGGCAGTTCGTGGGCTTCGGCTCGCGAGAGCCTCCGCGGTTTCACCGTTGGGAGTCCGCGCCTGTCCGGCCGGCGGTCCCTCATGGAGCGCGGCGCGGCCGGGCGGTCCGCTGATCCGGTTCGTGCGGACCGGTCCGGCCGGTCCGACGATTCGGAGCCGACGGGGTGACCAGCGTCCGAGGACGCTCCGCACCGGTCATCCCGTCGGCTCCGCCGGGCCGTGGTAGGTACGGCGCATCGGGCGGGTGAAGCCCTCCGCACCGCTCACCTCATTCCCCTACCGCGGCGAGTACGCGTGCGACCTTGGTCGCGGCACCGGCTGGGTCTTCCACCGTGTGCATCCGTTCACCCCAGGACCACCAGTAGTACCAATCCCGGTGGCTGGGGGTGGCGTGTGCTCGGCAGGTGACGTTCTCCGCGAGGCTGGTCGCCTTCGGGTTGATCACACGCACGAACGCACGACCGGAGTGGGTCCGCACCACACGGGCGTGCAGCCCGCGGCAGTCAAGCTCCGTCACCAGTCGTTCCAGGTGCCGGAAATCGTCTTCACCCACCTCGCCCCTCCTCGTGGTTTCGGTTTGCCGGCACCGAATCGTGTTCGCTCGATCACGCCTTCGGTGCTGCCCGCCAAAGATGACTCACGGCGGCCCTGTGGGTCAATTCAGGGAAAACCCAGTTCAGGGTGGGCGTTGTGCCAAGTAGGTTGAAAGAAACAGTCCGCCGGAGGACGATTCTTAGCCGATGGCTTTATTAGCGCGTTCCGGATGAGTCAAACGTGGTCCATCATTCTCGGTAGGCACAGTGCGACGAAGAGATCACAGTGTGTCAAGGGAGAGAGGACCGGTCGGGACTAAGTGTGCCAGCCAGCCCAGCTGGCCACGAGAGAGGGGCCGGTATGTCCGGCAGGCAGCACAGGGAGACAGAACTAGCACGGCAGGTCCGGGCCCGTGGCCTGGCCGCCGGGAAGTCCTCGGCGCAGATAGCCGAGGAAATCTACGAGAAATGCAATTCACAATTCGGGACTACACGGGTTAAAGGTCACCGCCTGGCACATGGTGTCGCCCTCGCGGACGTCATCGAACAGATACGGGCGCTGTTCGAACGCGACGGCAAGTCGGCCCCCGGCATCGGTGAGACGCTCCTGTCCGCGTACGAGAGCGGGCTGAAGCGGCCCGGTCCCGAGTATCTGCACTACCTGTGCTCCGCCTACCGAGTCGAGCCGGCCTCCCTCGGGTACGACGGCCCGTGCATCTGCGGTCACGGCCACAGGATGCCCAGTGTCGTCCGAGGCGATCTCCAGGACGGAAGACCCGACACATCCCCTGATCCGCGCGAGCTGCTGATCCAGCCGATCGGTTTGGACCTTTCCGCGGACGGGGGCGAGGAGGACGAGAACGTGTTACGGAGGACACTCTTACAACTCCTGGCCGGCAGCGGCATCGTGCTGGACGGACAGGTGCTTGGATCGGTGGAGAGCATCCGCAGAAGGATGGACGACACGCTGGTTTCGGCCACCGTCTCGCCCGCGATGCTCGACCAGTGGGAGGAAGCCACCATCGGCTTCGGCCGCCAGTACATGAACACTCCCCCGCTCAGGCTGCTGTGCGACGTGATGCTGGAGTTCAGCGCGGTGCGCAAGGCCATGGAACGGCGCCAGCCGGTCGACCTGCAGGAACGGTTGTGCCGCATGGCGGCCCAGCTGGCCGGCCTGAGCGGCATGATCATGGTCAATCTCGGCGACCACAGGCTCGCCCGATCCTTCTTCAGGACCGGCAGGACCGCCGCGGACGAGACCGGCGACCGCGCGCTGCGGGCGTGGGTCACGGCCAGGGAGGCTCTGGTCCCGCTCTACTACGGTGACCCGCGTGAGGCGCTCAACCTCGCGAAGAAGAGCCGGGACCTGGCAGGGCAGACGCCCTGCGCGGCCCAGGCCATGGCCCCGGTGGTCGAGGCCCGTGCACTGGCGATGATGTCGGGCGCGGGCAAGAAGGACGTGGTCGACCAGGCGAAGCGGGCGCTGTCCCGGGCCAGGGCGGCCTTCTCCCAGATGACCGCCGCGGACCAGGACGACGCGACCTTCGGTTACACCGAGCGCCAGCTCTACTTTCACCAGGGAGACGCGCTGGTCAAGCTCGGGCAGGCGATGGAGGCCGACCTCATCCTGGAACAGGCGCTCACCAAGTACGGCCCGACCGACTGGCTCGACCCGACCTTCATCAAGTTCGACCGTGCCCAGTGCAAGATCCTTGAGGGCGATGTGGACGAGGCGCTGGAGATCGCCCAGAGTACGATCTCGGGTCTCGACGAGGCGTGCAGGCCCGACATCCTCATGCAGCGCGCCCACGAGGTGGGCAGGCAGGCCGAGGTGAAGGCTCCCGGGCATCCCAAGCTCAAGGTCTACCTGGAATCGCTGCGCGGTCGCAGCGCGTGGACGGATGACGCGGTGGCCGACGGGGGTGGCAGTTGAGGCCGAGGCTTCGGCGTTATCGCTGGTCCGACATCGAATCCGTCTGGGCGCTCCACCAGATATGCCTCGCCCAGGTCGGTCTCGCGCCGGGAGACGGCGTCTACTACGAGGACGACTTCCCCAGGATCCACGAGATCTACCTCGCCGATCGGGGAGAGTTCCTCGTGGGTGAGACGCCTGACGGGCGTATTGTCACGATGGGTGGGCTCCGTCGTGTTGACGATCAGACCGCCGAGATGTGCCGCATGCGGGTTCATCCGGAGTTTCAGCGTCGCGGGTTCGGTGCCCAGATGGTCGTCGCGCTGGAGACGCGGGCGATTGAACTCGGCTACGTAAGGCTCCGTGGGGATACCACCCTGAGCCAGCCCGCGGCGATGGAGCTCTATCGCAAGTTCGGGTGGCGCGAGATCCGCAGGGAAGAGCGAGGGGGATCTGTGGTGGTTTATGGAGAAAAAGAGCTAATAGTCGCTATGTCCACACTAATGCAGTGACTCGAATTTAGACCGCTTTGCTATTTGGCATTGCCAATTTCGGAAATATCCGAATACTTGTTCTTCGTGGCTATCGCCGTCCTCGGGTGAGTGCGATGAAAAAGATCATTGTTCACAAATTTGGCGTGTCCAGGCTCGGTGGCATTGCCGGCGCCATCCACAAGGGGTGAGATTCTCCCCGCTCGGAAGAATCGTTCCCTGACGACCGCGGCCCTCGATCTTCGAGATCGAGGGCCGTGCCGCACGGGATTCCCGGGCGTGCTCGATGGCCGGCTCACCCCAGCCGGGTGACGCGGGAGACGACTTCCGGCAGGTCCGGGGGCTCCAGGTGGTCGGGGAGGTCGGCCATCTCCTCCGTTGAGAACCAGCCGGAGCCCAGGTGGGTGGTGTTCTCTTCGGCGCTGAACGACCCCGGGCCCACCTCGGGAGTGCTCTCGAACCTGGCCAGGTAGAACCGTTCGGTCTTGGCGTAGTGGACGCCGAGCCAGTGGAAATCGCGACGTACCGGCACCCAGTGGTCCATGACCGCCTCGCCGGGCAGGCCCGTCTCCTCCGTCAGCTCCCGCCGTGCCGCGTCAAGGGGGGTCTCGCCCGGGTCAATGCCGCCGCCCGGCGGCTCCCACAGGCTCTGGCCGCTGACGGTGTCACGCCAGTGCATGAGAAGCACCCGGCCCAAGGAGTCCACACAGATCACCCGGGCGGCGGGCCGGTCGTTCGGCTGAGGGGCGTTCATAGATCAGGGACGCTATCACCGCCGGATTCGGGGCCGGGTGGCTCTCCGTACCTCCTGGCTCGCCGCGTGCCGGGCGACTGGGTGTGGCGCCGGGATTCGCTGTACTCTGCCCAGGTCAGGTGGAAGTACCTTACGATCCGACCTCTCCAGCTCAAGGGTGAAGGCATGAGTTCCAGGGCCGAGTTTGTGTTGACGCTGTCCTGCCCGGACCGTCCTGGCGTGGTGGCGGCGGTCTCCGGTCTCCTGGCCGGACGGGGCTGCAACATCATCGAGAGCCAGCAGTTCGGTGATGCCGTGACCGAGCGGTTCTTCATGCGGGTGCAGTTCGCCTCCCCGCTGCCCGACGGGGAGCTGCGCGAGGCCTTCGCGGCGCTCGCCCCCGAGTTCGGCATGGATTTCAAGCTGCGGGAGACGTCCGTCAAGCCGCGCGTGCTGGTGATGGTCAGCAAGTTCGGCCACTGCCTGAACGACCTGCTCTACCGGACGCGTTCGGGTCTGCTCGACATCGAGATCGTCGCGGTCGTCTCCAACCACCCGGATCTGCGGCCGCTGACCCAGTCGTACGGCATCGACTACCACCACCTGCCGGTCACTCCCGAGACCAAGGCCAGGCAGGAGGCGGAGGTGCTGACCCTCGTCGATCACTACCGGGCCGACCTGGTGGTGCTCGCCCGCTACATGCAGGTGCTCTCCGAGGACCTCTGCGTCAAGCTCGCGGGCAACGTGATCAATATCCACCACTCGTTCCTGCCGTCGTTCAAGGGCGCCAAGCCCTATCACCAGGCGCACTCCCGCGGCGTGAAGCTGATCGGCGCGACCGCGCACTACGTGACCGCCGACCTCGACGAGGGGCCGATCATCGAGCAGGAGGTCGCCCGGGTCAACCACACCCACTCCGCGGACGACCTCGCCGCCATCGGCCGTGACGTCGAGTGCCAGGCTCTGGCCCGCGCCGTCCGCTGGCACACCGAGCAGCGCGTCCTGCTCGACGGCCACAAGACGATCGTCTTCCCCCGCTAGCGCGGTGACCGCGAGCCCTCGCCGGGTCGACGGCCGACCCGGCCAGAGCACGCGCGAGCGAGGGGACTGCCGGGTTTACCCGGCAGGCGAATCGCCTCCTGCCATGGTTTCCGGGTTCGAAACGGTCAGGGCTTGGCCGTCGCCCCCTCGGCCGAGGGAGGCGGGAAACCGCTCCCATCGGGGAGTGGAGGAGTCACTGCTCGGGTTTCCGGGGGTTGACCCCGGTGGCGTCCTCGGGATGGGAGACGCCGTAGGGGCGTCCCTTCTTGTCGGTGCCGACCTTCTCGCGGCCCTTCTCGCCTTTGCGGGCGGCGATCTCCTCGGCGCCGCGCTGCTCGCTGGCGCCGACACCGCGGGCGGACCGGGCCTCGGTGTCGGTGGCGGGGACGCCCTCGCGTTCCTCGTCGGAGACCACGCGCCCGGGTCCCCTGTCGTCCGGCGGGTGTCCGAAGGCCAGGTTGCCGGATCGTACCACCTCCTCGCTCGCGTGGCTCACGCCGGGGGAGCGGCCGCGCTCCCTCGAGGTGTCCTTGTCCTGCCCGCCCGGGTGTTCGGGTTTGTTTTTCTTGCTCATGTCGTGAAACCTCATGGATTCGCTGGTGCTCAGCAGATTCTCGGTAGCGGGTCGCCGACCAGCAGGTCGACGATCCGGGTGCCCCCGAAGGAGGTCCTCAGCAGGACCAGCCCCGGCGGGTCGTCGTTGATCCGTCCGATGATCGCCGCCTCGGAGCCGAGCGGATGGGAGCGGAGAGCGGCCAGTGCCGTGTCGGCGAACTCCCCGGCCACCACCGCGACCATCCGGCCCTCGCAGGCGACGTAGAGCGGGTCGATCCCCAGCAACTCGCACGCCCCTCGCACCGCCGGGCGGACCGGTACGGCCTCCTCGTCGAGCACGACGGCGACCTGCGAGGCACCGGCTATCTCGTTGACGATCGTCGCCACCCCGCCGCGGGTCGCGTCGCGCAGGCACCGCACCGCGCCGTCCTCGCAGGCGTCCAGCAGCAGGTCGGTGAGGGCGTTGAGCGGTGCGGTGTCGGAGCGCAGGTCGGCTTCGATGTCGAGCCCTCCCCGGGCCAGCATGACGGTGATCCCGTGCTCGCCGATCGGCCCGGACACGATGACCGCGTCACCCGGCCGCGCGGCGGCGGCGCTCAGCCGGATGGGCCGCTCCAGCGTCCCGATGCCGGAGGTGGTCACGTAGCAGCCGTCGGCCTTGCCCCGCTGCACGACCTTGGTGTCGCCGGTGACGATCCACACACCCGCCGCCCGCGCCGCCTGGGCCATCGAGGCGGTGATGCGCCGCAGGTCGGCGACGGGGAAACCCTCTTCCAGGATGAATCCGGCCGACAGGTAGCGGGGGCGGGCCCCGCACATGGCCAGGTCGTTGACCGTGCCGTTCACCGCGAGGTCGCCGATGTCGCCCCCGGGGAAGAACAGCGGCGTCACTACGAACGAGTCGGTGGTGAAGGCGAGCCCGTCGGTGACCGCACCGTCCTCCAGGGGCTCCAGCATCGGGTTGCGGAACGATTCCAGGAACACCGCCTCGATCAGCGTGTGTGTGGCCTTGCCGCCCGCGCCGTGCGCCAGGGTGATGCGGTCCTCCCGGACGCGCGCCTTGCGGCGCCGCACCCGCTCGATCCGGTCCAGGACCTGCCGCTCCCGGTCGGATGTGTCCGGGCCGCCCGCCTCTCCCGTCCGTTCCAGGACCCGCTGTTCCCCGGTGTAACCCTCCCCGTCGTTCACCTCCGGGTCGCCTCCCTGACGCGCTCGCGCGAGAACCGGCCGAAGTTGTAGTACGCCGCGCAGGCGCCCTCGGACGAGACCATGCACGTGCCGATCGGTGTCTCCGGGGTGCACGCGGTGCCGAACACCTTGCACTCCCAGGGCTTGAGCACTCCCTTGAGCACCTCGCCGCACTGGCACGCCTTCGGGTCGGCCACCCGCCCGCCGGGGATCTGGAAGATCCGCTCGGCGTCGAAGGCGGCGTACCGCTCGGTGACCCTGAGGGCCGACTGGGAGATGAACCCCAGCCCGCGCCATTCAAAGTACGGTCGCAGCTCCATCACCTGGTTGATGACGTGCAGAGCCTTGGGGTTACCGTCCCACGGGACCACCCGGGAGTACTGGTTCTCCACCTCGGAGCGTCCTTCGGCCAGTTGCGTGAGGAGGCGGTAGACCGTGTGCAACAGGTCCAGCGGCTCGAAGCCGGCCACCACCAAGGGCTTGCCGTAGCCACGCGAGATGAAGCCGTACGGTCGGCAGCCGATCACGGTGGAGACGTGGCCGGGGCCGATGAACCCGTCCAGACGCAGGTCGGGGGAGTCCAGGATCGCCTTGATCGCGGGGATGATCGTCACGTGGTTGCAGAAGATCGAGAAGTTCTCGATCCCCTCGGCCTCGGCGCGCAGGACGGTCATCGCCGTCGAGGGCGCCGTGGTCTCGAACCCGATGGCCATGAAGACCACGCGCCTGCCGGGGTTCTGCCGGGCGATCTTCAGTGCGTCCAGCGGGGAGTAGACCAGCCGGATGTCGGCGCCCCGCGCCTTGGCGTCGAGGAAGGAGCCGTTCCCGCCGGGTACCCGCATCATGTCGCCGAACGACGTCATGATCACATCTGGCTGCTCGGCGATGTGGATGGCGTCGTCCATCCGTCCCATGGGGATGACGCAGACCGGGCAGCCGGGGCCGTGCACCAGCGTGACGGCCTCGGGCAGGTAGTCCTCCAGGCCGTGCTTGTAGATCGTGTGGGTGTGCCCGCCGCACACCTCCATGAACTTGTAGTCGCGGCCCGGCTCGCAGAGTGCGGTGATCCGCGCGGCGAGCATCCGGGCCTTCTCCGCGTCGCGGTACTCGTCGACGAAACGCATCAACCCTCACCCCTCTTCGATCATGGATTCTCGGAGGGCCGCGATCTCGTCCTCGTACGCCTGGCCGATGCTCTCCAGGAAGTCGAGCGCGGCCCTGGCCTCCACCTCGTCGATCTTCGACAGCGCGAACCCGACGTGGATGAGGATCCAGTCGCCGGGTGCCACGAACTCGCCCTCCAGCAGGCCGATGTTGATGGCGCGCTTGACGCCGCTGACGTCGACCATGGCCAGATCAGGACGGTCGGACAGGATCTCCACGATCTCCCCGGGAATTCCCAGGCACATGAGCGGCCTCCGCCAGCTGGATGGATTCGAGGACGAGGTCGTCGCCGCCCTCGGTGTCGATATCGGTGCCGCCGCACCCCGCGCAGACGGCGAAGGGGTCGACGGAGGTGGACGTGCTCCCGCAGGAGCGGCAGGTCATCCGCACCGGGACGATGACCAGGTCCACCTGGGCGCCCTCGGCCACGGAGCCGTCGGCGATCGCGGAGAACGCCTGGTTGATCACCGGTTCGGTGATGCGGAGCAGGGCACCCGCGTGCACTCGCGCCCGCCGCACCCTCCTGCCGTCCGCCCGTTTCTCCACAGCGGTGAGGATCGCCTCGGCGATCCCGAATTCGTGCACGGCCGTTTCCTCTCGTTCGAGTTCGATGTGTCACATGCTGCGCATCCTCAGATAGCGCTTGATATCGGGAAGTGTCAGGTAGAGCAGTACGGCCGCTCCCGCCAGCACCGACCCGGCCAGAAAGCGTTTCAGCATGTTCGTTCCTCCTCGTGACCCGCGCTGGCGAGTGCCATCGCGATCTGTTGCCCGGCCAGCTCGACGACCAGGTCCGCCGCCCTGCCGACGGCCTCCGCGACCGGCGCGCTGAGCTCCATGCCCGGCGAGGTGTCGGCGGGCTGGCAGCCGACGAGCAGGACGCGGCCTGCTCCGCCACCGAGCGTGTTCACCAGCGACAGCACGGTCTCGGGTGTCATCGAGTGCGCGTCGGCGAAGGAGCCCGGCCTCTCGCCCGCCGTCGGTTCGAGGACGTACAGGGTGCCGGGCGGGCCGTCGCGGGATACCGCGTCGATGAGGATCGTGCTGTCGTACCCGCCGCCGGTCAGCTCGTAGGCCAGGTGGATTCCCCGGATGCCGAAATCCCGCAGCTCGATCTCGTCGGGCAGGTCGATGTCCGCCAGGTGCCTGGCCACCGCGACCCCGAAGCCGTCGTCGCCGAGGAAGACGTTCCCCACACCGGCCACCAGGATCCTCATGCGCCGGCCTCCCCGTCGAGCGATCCCTCCGAGGCCGATCGGTGCTCGGCCGGCCCACCCGAGGCCGGCCCACCCGAGGCCGGCCCACCCGAGGCCGGCCCACCCGAGGCCGGCCCGCCCGGGGCCGAGCCGCCGGTGAGCGAGTCGTCCGGGAGCGGCTCGACCTCGTCGGGGGCGAAGTAGAGGAAGCGGCCGTGCGATCGGTGCAGGTCGGCGCCCGGGTCATCGTCGAGGGTGACGGCCAGGTGGTGGGCGCCGTCGAGATCGAGGAGCACCGCCTCGACGCGTGCGGTCCTGCCGGCCAGGAACATGTCGTGGGCGTCGGCGCGCCGCCTGCCGGGAACCAGCCGGACCCTGCTGCCCCTGGAGACGGCCACCCCGCAGACCGTCACGCTGTCGGTCTCCGGCGAGACCGTGGCATCGCCCGCGGGGTCCCACCAGGGCGTGGGAACCTCCGGCCGGTTCTGGAAGTCCCCCTCCTGCCACGCAGGCTCGCCGGGCCGCGGGTCCGTGGTCGCGTCCACCGAGCGGATCGCACCGTGCAGCCGCTCCACCAGCTCGGGCGGCATGCCGCTGACCATGTCGATGAGCTCGGCCACCCGGGGGTCGGTCGCCCGAGCCTCCCGCGTCTCCTCGTCGGTGAGGGTGAGCGTGCGGAGGTGGAGCATCTCGTCGATCTCCGTGGAGTCGAACAGGGTGCCGGGGCTCTCCGGAGCGATGTCCGGGTGGTCGTAGAGGATGATCGGCGAGGAGAGCATCACGTCCCGGTGGCCGGGCTCGCCCACGAGTACGGGCCAGGTGTGCTCGTTGCGGCAGGTCTCCACGGCCGGCCGGGCCCATTCCGGCGGGTCGAGCAGGGAGACGAAGGCCCCGGCGGTCACCGCGATGAGCAGGTGCGCCGAGATCAGCGAGTGCCGCAGCGCCTGCTCGCGCGGCGCGCCCAGCGGTTTCCAGTCGTCGATGTTCGCCACCCGGGCGCGCAGCTTGACCAGCTCGTAGGGGCCGGGCACCAGTTCGGCGGAGACCTTGAGCTCGGCGTGGAGCGGCAGGTGTTCGGAGACGACGCGTCCCACCACCTCTCCGGACGATGCCACGATCGGCTCGATCACGCGGTCCCCGGGAATCCGTACCTCGATCACCCGCTCGGGGGCGTCGAGCAGGCCGGCGATGGGGAGCACCGTCTCCACCTCCCGCTCGGTCGCCTCGTCGAAGCTGAGGTAGGTCCGCTGGCCGTTCCGCAGCTGCTGGACCGGCCAGTAGCCGTCGTCCTCGGCGCGCTCGACGCTGCGCGTTCTGAGGTGGAGGAAGCGCAGGTTCAGGTGCGCCACGGCGTATGTGGCCCCCTCCAGGAGGCATTCGGTCACGCTGGCCGGGTGCTCGGCGGTCGCGGTGAACCCCGGCGGGACGAGCACCCCGAACTGCCAGCGCACCTGGTTCTTGGCCGCCGAGGCGCGGTAGGGATAGAGCAGGTAACCCTCGTACAGCACCGCGTCCGCCACCCGCCGGGCGATGTCCATCGGCACGCTCATCGTCGCGCCTCCTTGAGCAGTAGTTCCAGGGTCTCGTCCCAGGTGGCCAGGGCGCGGGTGGATTTGAAGCGGCTGAGTTCCCGAAGCGTGTCGCGCCGCAGCCGCAGCCACCCGGAATCCGGGAAGTAGTGGTCCATGAGCTCCCGCCACACCGCCACCGGCAGCCGGCGGCGGGCCTCGTGGTGCCAGGGCACCTGGCTCACCGAGAAGCCGCCCGGCGTCCTGGCGAACACGGTCCCGCTGAAGAGCATGAGCATCGGGATCTCGCCCTCGTCCAGCGCGGCGAAGTACCTGCCCGCGGCCACCTCCAGGTCGTAGCCGCAGGGCACCGGCAGGTCGACCTCGGTACTTCCGGTGAACGCCGGGACCATGACCGAGACGTTGGCGAACTGCAGGGGCTTCAGCGTGTCGCCCCACCGGGCCGGGTCACCGAACAGGTCGCCGAGCAGCTCCGTCTCGGCATCGCCGTAGCGCCTCAGATGCGGCTCCACCCGGATCTGGCAGCGGAGCGCGATGGTGTGCACCCCGTCGGGGGAGGGGTCGGTGACGCGCAGCCGGAAGACGAGCGTCGGGAAGGCGGCGTACGCCTCCGCCCGGACGCCCACGCAGTCGAACGCGAGCTCAGCCACGGTCGTCACAGCCACTTGGCCGAGAAGTACCGGATGCCTCGGGCGCGGGCGGTACGGTGCGACCGCGGCCGCGCAGGTCGGCGAAGAAGCCCTCCATGGCCTGCCGCGCCTCCTGGCCGCCGTCGAAGCCCTTCCAGTGCAGCCGCACCAGGCCGACCAGCTCGTAGCAGGTGTCGATCGGCACCAGGTGGCAGGTGAAGCCGCCGTCGGGGCGGCGGTCCACCAGGAGCGCCTCCACATCGGGCTGGGCGTCGGCCATCGCCGGGTTGGCCATCAGGACGCGCTCCCACGTCTCCAGCGGCAGCAGCGACTCGGTGGCGCCCGCCGGGCTCGGGTAGAACGCGACCGTCCTGCCCAGTACGGAGTTGTGGAAGAAGAACGCCGTGCGGACCGGGATCTGCATCTCGTCCCAGTCGGCCGGGCTCAGCGGGAACCGCGGGTCGTGAAGGTAGCGTCGGGGGATGGCCCGGTAGCGTGCCCGGCCCCCCGTGCCGTGGCTGAACAGCAGGTGGCAGGCCCGGCAGGCGCACAGCAGTCCCCGGGTCTCGACGTTCACGACGTGGCCGTGGTCCTCGCCGGCAGGCTCCGCGCACAGCTCGCAGAGCGGCACCGGCGGACCGCCCCTGCTGGGCGGCTCGCGGAACCTGCGCAGCCCGGTGGCCGTCACGGCACCGGCCCCGAGACCGGTTCCGGCGCAGGCGTCCGCTCCGGCACCGGGCACGGGCCGGGCGCGCGGCGCTGGATCTGCAACAGTTCCGAGCGGTCGTCGGTCACCCCCTCGACCTCCACCCCGGACACCTCGGGAGCGGCCTGGCCGATGGCCCGCTCGATGGCGTCGGTCACGGTGAGCCGCGAGGACGGGCAGCCGTGGCAGGTGCCCTCCAGGCGGAGCCGCACGATCCCGTCCTCGCCCACGCCGAGCAGTTCCACGCCGCCCTCGTGCGACCCCAGATAGGGCCGTACGCCGTCCAGCGCCTCGCGAACGCGCTCGGCCGTGCTCAGCGGGTGCAGGTCGTGCAGCACCAGCAGGCCGGACACGAGCGGGTCGCCGACCAGGCGGCGCAGCACCTCGGCCGCCTCGGTCTCGGTGACGATCTCGACGACGCGCTCCAGACCGGCGCCGTACAGCTCGACGAGGGCCCGTACCAGGTCCTCGGCCTTGGCGCGGGTCACGGCGTCGCTCAGCGTGCCGAGGTCGGCGATCAGCGCCTCGACGCGATCGCCGGTCACCCGGATGTCATGGGCTTGCGGCATCTGCCCAGGCCCCCTTCCCGGTGCCGGGGAACGGTCGGCCCCCCGGCGGCCGCTGGATCAGGTGGTGTCGAAGGCGTGCGGAGTGTGCAGCCTGCGGAGCTCCTCGCCGCCGCCGAGGTACATGTGCACCCCGCACGGCAGGCACGGATCGAAGCTCCGCACGGTGCGCATGATGTCGATGCCCTTGAAGTCCGCGGGCGGGTTCTCCTCGAAGATCGGTGTGTTCTGCACCGCGTCCTCGTAGGGTCCCGGCGTGCCGTGTACGTCGCGGACGCTGGCGTTCCAGGGTGTCGGTGGATACGGGTGGTAGTTGGCGATCTTCCCGTCCCTGATCACCATGTGGTGGGACAGCAGGCCCCGCACGGCCTCGGTGAAGCCGCAGCTGATCGTCTCGTCGGGAACCGTGAACGGCGCCCAGGTCTGGGTGCGGCCCGCGCGCACCTCGGCCAGGCCCTGCTCGACGAAATACAGCGCGCACGCCGCCGCGTAGGCCTGGAAGTAGGTGCGGGCCCGGTTGCGCTCCAGGGCGTTGGACAGCGGCTGGCCTTTGTACTCGGGGATCTTCCACTCGAACGTCTTCTCCGGTTTCAGCGCCGTCCGCGGCAGGTTGATCTCCACGCTGTGACCGGTGGACCTGACATAGCCGATGTCGACCTTGCCGGCCAGCGCCGTCGACCAGAGCCTGGCGATGGGCCCGCCGCCGGTGTCGAGCGCGAGCGTGTTCTCCCCGTCGAACCAGCGGGGCGACATGACCCAGCTGTACTTGTCGCTGAAGTCGCGTTTCTGTGGGTGCGGAATGGTGTGCTGGTTCCACGGGTGCCGGATGTCGACCGGGTTGCCCAGCGGGTCGTGGGTGACGAACGGCTCCTGCCCCTGCCAGTCGTCGTAGTAGGAGCTGCCCAGCAGGATCCGGATGCCGAGGTTGATGTCGACCAGGTCGTTGGTGACGAGCCTGCCGTCGACGATCACCCCCGGCGTGACGAACATCTCGCGACCCCAGTCGCTCATGTTGAGGTAGCTGTAGTCGCAGTGCGCGGGGTCCTGGAAGCTTCCCCAGCACCCCAGCAGCACGCGCCTGCGGCCGACCTCCTCGTAGCCGGGCAGCGCCTGGTAGAAGAAGTCGAACAGGTCGTCGTGCATGGGCACGACCCGCTTCATGAACTCCACGTAGCGCATCAGCCGGGTCAGGTAGTCGGTGAACAACTGCACCGTCGCGACCGTGCCGACCCCGCCGGGGTAGAGCGTGGAGGGGTGCACATGCCTACCCTCCATGAGGCAGAACATCTCCCGGGTGGTGCGGCTCACCGCCAGCGCCTCGCGGTAGAACTCGCCCTCCAGCGGGTTCAGCGAGCGCATGATGTCGGCGATGGTCTTGTAACCGTGATCGCCCGCGTGCGGTGCCTCGGTGCGCTCGGCCATCGCCAGCACGCCGGGGTTGGTCTCGCGGACCATCTTCTCGCAGTAGTCGACCCCCACCAGGTTCTCCTGGTAGATGTTGTGGTCGAACATGTACTCGGCGGCCTCGCCGAGGTTGACGATCCACTCGCCCAGGGCCGGGGGCCGCACCCCGTAGGCCATGTTCTGCGCGTAGACCGAGCAGGTCGCGTGGTTGTCGCCGCAGATCCCGCAGATGCGGCTGGTGATGAAGTGGGCGTCGCGCGGGTCCTTGCCCTTCATGAAGATGCTGTAGCCGCGGAAGATCGACGAGGTGCTGTAGCACTCGGCGACCTGCCGGTTCTTGAAATCGATCTTGCAGTAGATGCCGAGGCTCCCGACGATCCTGGTGATGGGGTCCCAGGCCATCTCCACGAGTTCCGGGTTCTGCTCCGATGTCGTCATGTCAGCTCCAGGGCGCCTTGTAGCCGGTCAGCAGCTCGCGCCCCTTGTGGCGCCATTTCGGTTCCTTCTCGACGGTCTTGGAGGTGATGCCGCGCAGGGTCCGGATGACCGTCCCGTACGCGCCGCTCACCGTCGAGGAGATGAGGGCGCCGGGAGGCTCGTCCATGAACGGCATGAACTTGTCGGGGAAGCCCGGCATCGTGCAGGCGATGCAGATGCCTCCCACGTTCGGGCAGCCGCCGATCCCGTTCATCCAGCCGCGCTTGGGGACGTTGCACCGGACGACCGGCCCCCAGCAGCCGATCTTCACCAGGCACTTCGGCGAGCCGTACTCGGTGGCGAACTGGCCCTGCTCGTAGTAGCCGCCGCGGTCGCAGCCCTCGTGGACGGTCTGGCCGAACAGCCACGTCGGCCGCAGCGCCTCGTCCAGCGGGATCATCGGCGCCTGCCCGGCGACCTGGTAGAGCAGGTAGAGGAGCGTCTCGGAGAGGTTGTCCGGCTGGATCGGGCAGCCGGGCACGTTGACGATCGGCAGGCCCGCCTTGGACCTCCAGTCCCAGCCCAGGTAGTCGGCGACGCCCATCGCCCCCGTCGGGTTCCCGGCCATCGCATGGATGCCGCCGTACGCCGAGCAGGTGCCCGCGCACACGATCGCGGTCGCCTTGGGGGCGAGCCGGTCCAGCCACTCGCTGGTCGTCATGGGCTGGCCGGTGTCGGGGTTGTTGCCGAAACCGCACCAGTAACCCTCCTGCTTGATCGCCTCGTTCGGGATCGAGCCCTCGACGACCAGCACGAACGGATCCAGTTCGCCGCGGTAGGCCTTGAAGAACCACTCGATGAAGACGTCCGCGCCCTGCATCGGCCCGGACTCGAAGTCGATCAGAGGCCAGTGCACGGCCACCTTGGGAAGCCCGGGAAGCGCGCCGAGCACGATTTCCTCGATGCTCGGCTGCGTCGCCGCGGTGAGCGCGACGGAGTCACCGTCGCAACTCATCCCGGCGTTGATCCACAGTATGTGGACGGTCGGTTCCTGCTGCTCCGGAGAGCTGCTACTTGCCGCGTCTGTCGGCGCTGCCATGACGTCTCCCCACTCCTGGTGGATGTCTTCTGTGGAACGTGAAGGGGGAGGGGGAACGCCGGCTCTCAGCCGGGGTCGTGCGCCCGCGGGATCGGTGCCGGTCCGAGCGCGCGCTGGGTGAGCTCCCACAGGACGTGGTAGAGGGTGGTCTGTGCCTCCTGGATCCGGTGCACCGAGGAGGAGGGGACGACGAACAGGTGGGCCAGAACGCCCAGCTCGGACAGTTCGGTCAGCCTGCCGCCCCCTCCGCCGGCCAGCCCGACGGTGAGCATGTCCCGGCGGGCCGCCTCCTCGAACGCCCGGACGACGTTGGCGGAGCCGCCACTCGTGGACAGGCCGACGGCGATGTCCCCAGGCCGGCCAAGCGCCGCGAGCTGCCTGGAGAAGACCACCTCGAACCCGACGTCGTTGGAGAGCGCGGTGACCACGGCGACGTCACCGGTCAGGGAGAGCGCGGGCAGGGCCGGGCCGCGGTGGGGGTGCAGGAAGGCGGTGGCGACCTCCTGGGCGTCGGTGCTGCTCCCGCCGTTGCCGAAGCTGAACAACCGGCCGCCGGAGGCGAACCTCGCCGCCATCTTCCCGGCGCATGCCGCCAGCTCCGCCGCCGACTCCGCACCCACCCACCGGCGCAGCCGCACGATCTCGCCGGCCTTCTCCACCGCCGACCGCCTGGCCTCGGTCTCCGCCTCCGCCGTGTCCGGAATCTGGTCCGCGTGCTCGTGCTCGTACTCGTCGAGGAAGGGGTACAGCCCTCGGGTGCCCTCCGCGGGCGTTCCGTCAAGCGTGCTCATCGTCGTCCCCCCGCCTTTCGTTCCCGTGCGCGATCACGGCGATGGCCTCCCTGGCGTGTACGAGGACGGTGTCGCCCACCGCCGGGTCGATCAGTGCCACGCTCACCTCTTCGAGGACCCCGCCGGCGTCGACGATCGCCAGCTCCCCCTCCAGCAGCCTGACCACCCGCACCGGCAGTGCCTGGTCGGAGCAGGTGATGCAGACACCGGCGGTACAGTCCTCGGGCCCGTTCACCTGGACGCCCCTTGCGCGGGTGGGCCGAGCCGGTCGAAGAACACATGGACCAGCTCCCACAGCAGGTGGTAGGCGGTGACATGGACCTCCTTGACCACGGCAGGGTCGTCAGACGCGGCGACCAGGACGTGGTCGGCCCGTACCCGGTCGGCCACCTCGCCTTCATGCCCGTCCCCACGGCCTGCGCCGCCGGTCAGGGCGATGGTCAGCAGGCCCAGTTCCCCAGCGGTCCGCAAGCCTCGCGGGACGCTCACGCACCGGTCGTCGCGGGAGATTCCCAGGGCCATGTCGGAGGCGTCCGCCCAGTGGCGCACCTGGTGGGCGAAGACCTCGGCGGCGTCCCCGCGGCCCTCGCCGTCCCGGCCGGCCGTCGTCGCGTCGTTGCTCAGTGCCACCGCCGCGAGCGCTCTCTTGCCCACGATGACCGGGTGCATGAACTCGACCGCGACGTGTGCCGCGTCCGAGCCCGCGCCGCCGTCGCCGAAAACGATCAGCTTGCCGCCGAGGTGGAACCTGGCGGCCATGGCCCGGGCGGCACGCACGATGCGCTCCACGTCTCCCGCCAGGGCGCGCCCGGCGTGCTCCCGCCGTGCGAAGGCCGCGATGACCTCCGCCTCCGTGACCGGGGTGACGGCGGACGGTGCTTGGTTGCTCGGTGTGACAGGCATGTCAACGCTCCGTATTTTTCACGGTAGTCGCTACGTTACGGTTGGCCGTTTCAGGGCCGACACCCTTGGCTCGACAACCAACGGCAAAGCTCTGATCATCGACGTAACCTTCCCGTCCAGATCATGCGAGCCCTGAGGCGTTCCCGCCGGGCGCGGGAAGGATGGCGGGATGGGCACGGGGCGGGCGCGGGTCCGCGTCAGGATCAGGGTCGAGGGGATCGTGCAGGGGGTGGGCTTCCGCCCCCATGTCCACTCCCTGGCCCGGCGGCTGGAGCTGTCGGGATGGGTGGGCAACGACGGCCACGGCGTTTTCATCGAGGCCGAGGGGGTGCCCGGTGACGTCGCGCGGTTCCAGGAGGACCTGCGAGGTCAGGCCCCGCCGCTGGCGGTGATCCACCGCATGACGGCCACCGCGATACCGGCGCGCGGAGAGCGCGGATTCCGCATCGCGGCCAGCCGGGACGGAGACCAGCGGGTCACTCTTATCTCACCTGATGTCGCGACATGTGATGACTGCCTGGGCGAGCTGTTCGACCCCGCCGACCGGCGATACCGCCACCCTTTCGTCAACTGCACCAACTGCGGGCCGAGGTTCACCATCATCCGGGACCTCCCCTACGACCGGCCCGCCACCACGATGGCCGGATTCGCCATGTGCGGGGAGTGCGAGAGGGAGTACCTCGACCCGTCGGACCGCAGGTTCCACGCCCAGCCGATCTGCTGCCCGGCCTGCGGCCCGGTCCTGCGCCTGCTGGACGGCGGCGCTCCCCACGGCGGCGGTGACGATCCGATCGCGGCGGCGGCGGAGGTACTGCGGGCGGGCGGCGTCCTGGCGGTCAAAGGACTCGGCGGGTACCACCTGGCGGTCGACGCGGCCAACGAGGAGGCCGCCAGGACCCTCCGCTCCCGCAAGCGCCGCGAGGACAGACCGTTCGCGATCATGGTCCCCGACCTGCGCGCCGCCCACGCGCTCTGCGAACTGGACGACGAGAGCGAGCGGCTGCTCACCGGCCCGCGGCGCCCGATCGTGCTGCTGCCCCGCCGCTCCGGCGCCGCGCCGGCCGGAGCCGTGGCGCCGGGCGACCGCACCCTCGGCCTCATGCTGCCGTACACGCCGATCCACCACCTGCTCGCCGCCGATTTCGCCCGGCCGTACGTGCTCACCAGCGGGAACCTCTCCGATGAGCCCATCGTTCACCGCGACGGCGACGCGCTGGTCAGGCTCGCCGGGATCGCGGACGCCTTCCTGACCCACGACCGGCCGATCCACATCCGCGCCGACGACTCCGTGGTCCTCGTCGCGCGAGGGCGGGCACTGCCGCTGCGCAGGTCCCGGGGATACGCCCCGGAGCCACTGCGGCTCTCACCGCCCGCCCGGCGGCCGGTGCTCGCCTGCGGTGCCGAGCTGAAGAGCACGTTCTGCCTCGCCAGGCGGGGGTACGCCTTCGTCTCCCAGCACCTGGGCGATCTGGAGAACCACGAGACGCTGCGCTCCTTCACCGAGGGGATCGAACACCTCGGGCGCCTGCTCGGCATCACCCCCGGCCTCGTCGCGCACGACCTCCACCCCGAGTACCTGTCCACCAAGTACGCCCTCGATCTGGAGTCGGTGGAGCTGACCGGGGTGCAGCACCACCACGCGCACATCGCCTCCTGCCTGGCCGACAACGCCGAGAGCGGCCCGGTCATCGGGGTGGCCTTCGACGGTCTCGGTTACGGCACCGACGGCACGATCTGGGGCGGCGAGCTCCTGGTGGCCGACCTCGCCGGCTTCACCCGCGCCGGCCGCCTGGCGCCGGTGCCGATGCCCGGCGGTACCGCGGCCATCAGGCAGCCCTGGCGGATGGCGGCCGCTCACCTGGACGCGGCGTACGGTGCCGCGCTCCCCGAGGACCTGCCGGTCAGGGCACGCCACGGCACACGCTGGGACGAGGTGCTCGCCGTGGCCAGAGCAGGGACGAACTCCCCGCTCACCTCCAGCGCCGGTCGCCTGTTCGACGCGGTGGCGGCGATTCTCGGACTCCGCGACACCGTCGGATACGAGGGACAGGCCGCGATCGCCCTGGAGCAGCGGGTCGATCCCGCCGAGGGCGGCGCCTACCCGGCGCGGATCCTCGACGAGGGGCCGCTCGTGACGATCCAGGTCGCGGACCTGGTCCGCGCGGTCGTCGAGGAGACCCGCGCCGGGGTGGTCCCGGCGCTCGTCTCCGCCCGCTTCCACAACGGGCTCGCCGCCGTCACCGCCGCCGCGTGCGCCAGGGTCCGCGAGGGCACCGGGATCGGCACGGTCGCCCTGTCCGGCGGGGTCTTCCAGAACCGCCTGCTGCTCGACGGCCTCGCAGGAGCCCTCCGGCTCGGCGGCTTCCGGGTCCTGACCCACCGTGCCATACCTCCCAACGACGGCGGCATCAGCTTCGGCCAGGCCGCCGTGGCGGCGGCCCGCGACGCCCTCGGCCACCCCTGACCCGGGGCTGAGAGGGACGCCGGGAAGTCAGGGGCGATACGTCCCGAAGTGCCAGAGGTTGCCCTCCGGGTCCTTGCAGGCGTAATCGCGCGAGCCGTAGTCCTGGTCGGCCAGCTCTCTGGTGACCTCGGCTCCGGCCGCGACGGCCCTGTCGTGGTGGGCGTCGGGATCGTCCACGGCGATGTAGGTCCCCGGGCCGCCGGGTTCGCCCCTACCGGTCATGACCATCCCGGTGCCGACGATCAGCTCACCATGACCGACGCCTCCGTCGTCGGCCGTGACCAGCTCGTGAACCTCGAATCCGAATGCCTGGACCAGCCAGTCGACGGCCTTGGCGGGGTCGCGGTAGCGGACCATCGGATACACGGTTCGCATGTTTCCTCCTCCTGTTCGGTGACCACCACGATGTCACCGGCGGGAGGGACGAGGCTTGGAAAAATCTGACCTGGTCATCCGGGGACACGCGGCGGCGTCGCCAGCTCGCGGGGGGTGACCCCGGCCATGGCCCTGAAGTCGCGGTTCATATGGGCCTGGTCGTAGTAGCCGCAGACGGCCGCGGTGTCGGCCAGGGACATGCCGGATCTCAGCCGGCCGGTGGCGTGTTCGAAGCGCAGCACCCTGGCCGCGGCCTTCGGCGCCAGCCCGACCTGGTCGTGGAAGCGGGAGACCAGATGCCGGTGACTCCACCCCAGCTCGGCGGCCATCGAGGCCACGGACACCGCGCCACGGGTGGCGACCAGGCGGCTCCACGCCCAGCCGACGCGGCGGTCGGGGACCGGCGCGGAGTCGATCCGCTCGCTGAGCGCCTCGTCCAGCAGCGCGAGCCGGGCGGCCCGGCCGGAAGCCTGTGCCAACCGCTCGACCGTGGTCGTGGCCCACGGCCCGAGCACCTCCTCCAGCGACACCACCCGGTTGGTCAGCTCCCGCATGGGCACCCCGAGCAGCCGTCTGGCCCCGAGCGGTGTGAGGTTGACCTGCACCCCCTCGGCGGTTCCGGCCGTGGTGGTGTCGACGTAGGTGTCGTGCAGGCCGCCCGCGAACGACGCCAGCCGCCGGCCTCCCCGCGGCCCGTTCAGCGCGAGCGGCGCGCCGAAACCGAAGATCATCACGACGCCGGCGAACGGCGGCTGCCGCCGGGGCACGGGCTCGGCGTAACGCTCGGTGTAGGCCGACAGGTGCGTGACGTACGACCGAAGGAAGGCACCGGGCTCGCCCTCGACGAAGGTCAGACCCTCGGCCACCGCTGCGTCGTCCACCCTCCGACCATAACCGCCGCCCACGACAATCCGGTGTCGCGGCCGTGCTGGGAGAGGGCGCCCCAGGAGGTGCCCTCTCCGCCTTTCAGGAGGTCAGCCCGGTGTGGTAGGCGAGGAAGGTCAGCTGGTCGGCGGCGAGCTCGATGGTCTTGCTCACCGAACGGGCCCCGTGGCCGGCCTCGATCTCGTTGCGGAGCAGGATCGGCCGGTCACAGGCCTGGGCGTGCTGCAGGGCCGCGCACATCTTCCAGGCATGCAGCGGATGGACCCGGGTGTCGGACTGGAAGACCGTGAACAACGTCGCCGGGTAGCACTCCCCCTCGCGCACATGGTGGTAGGGGGAGTAGGAGTGCAGCCAGGCGAACTCGTCGGGCTTCTCGGCGGAGCCGTACTCGACGTTCCACGTCGCGCCCAGGCCGAACAGCTCGTAGCGGATCATGTCGAGCAGCGGCGCCGAGCAGACCACCGCGGCGTACAGCTCCGGGCGCTGGGTCAGGGCCGCGCCGACCAGGAGGCCGCCGTTCGAGCCGCCGGAGATGGCCAGTTGCGAGGACGTGGTCACGCCGGTGGCGATCAGGTACTCGGCCGCCGCGTGCAGGTCGTTGAAGACGTTCTGCTTGTGGGAGAGCATCCCGGCCCGGTGCCACTCCTCGCCCTGCTCGCCGCCGCCGCGCAGCTGGGCGATGGCGTACGTGCCGCCCGCCTCGACCCAGCTCAGGATGGACGCCGAGTAGCCGGGGGTCATCGAGAGCCCGAAACCGCCGTAGCCGTACAGGACCGTGGGGCGCGGGCCCTCGGTGCCGGGGCGGGAGATCACCAGCATGTGGACCTCGCTGCCGTCGGCGGAGTGGTAGGTCACCTGCTCGGTGTTGACGGCGGGTACCTCGACGGCACCGGGGGAGGCCGCCCAGAGCGTCGTCTCGCCGGTGCGGGCGTCGTAGCGCTGGATGCTCGGCGGCGTGGTGTTGTCGGTGTAGCCGAACCACGCCTCGTGACCGCCCTCCGGGCGCTCGCTGATGCCGCCGATGGTGCCCAGGCCGGGCGTCGGCACATCTCCGACGCGCTCACCGGTGGCCAGGTCGTGTACCGAGATCTCGCTGATCGCGTGGCGGGTCCAGCCGACGAGCATGACCGGCCGGTCGAGCTCGTCGAGGATCGCGAAGTCCGTCAGCACGGCCTCGGGGTCCTGCGGGATGAGGTCACGCCAGTTCTCGAACCGAGGGTCGGACGGGTCGGTCACGCAGACACGGGCGCGCGGGGCGTCGCGGTCCGTGAAGACGTACAGGCGGCCGTCGCGGCCGAAGTGCAGGGCCGTCTGGGCGTCGACGTCCTGCTGGACGACGACCAGGTCCGGGGAGGAGGGGGAGGAGGCCTCCAGGTCGGCCACCCACAGGTCGTTGCGCGGCGCCGTGCCGCGGGAGGCGGAGATCTGCAGCCAGCGGCCGTCGCGGGAGACCGCCACGCCGTAGTAGTTGGTCTTCTCCAGGCCCTCACCGAAGATCAGGACATCCTCCTCGGTGGAGGTGCCGACCCTGTGCAGGTAGACCCGGCGGTGGAACTGCTCCTCCCCCTCGGGCACCTCGGTGGCGGGCAGTCTGCGCACGTAGTAGAAGGCCTCGCCACCGGGCAGCCACGCCACGGGGGAGTAGCGGCACCGGTCGATCGGTCCCTCGATGCGGTCGCCGAACGCGACGTCCATCAGGTAGAGGCTCGACTCCTCGTCGCCGCCCACCGAGACCTGGTAGGCGAGCAGGCGGCCCTCCTTGTCGGGCTGCCAGGAGTCGAGGGTGGTCAGCCCGGTCGAGTCGAGCGCCATCGGGTCGAGCAGCGCCCGCTCGGTGCCGCCGGGATCGACGGTGTAGAGCACGGCGTGCTCCTGCTCCGGGGTGCGCCTCATGAAGAACCGCCGCTCCCCGCGCCACGTCGGCGCGCCGACCGAACCGGACCTGAGCAGCTCCGTGATCCGCGCCTTGAAACCCTCGCGTCCGGGGAGGATGTCCAGCTCGGTCTCCAGCAGCCTCTCCTGCCCCACCAGCCAGTCCTTCGTCGCCGGATCATCCGAATCCTCCAGCCAGCGGTAGGGGTCGGAAACAGGCACCCCGTGGAGCTCCTCGACGAGCTCAACACGGCTGGCTGGAGGATATGGCTGTCGCGTCATGGCAGGAACCCTACGACCTCGGCAGGGCAGAACGCGGGCATTGCGCGACGGGCGTATCTGATCTGCGGCAGGAGGAGTTAAGAACTAGTAATGCGGGCATAAAACGTATCAGGTTTCTCTCCAGTCATTTATGGGTGGCGGGAACCGCGACGCAGAAGCCAAACTTGGTGAAGGACGGTGCCGTGGTGAGCATCCGCTGGGCCGTCCGGCGGAGGTCCTCGTGACGGAAGCGCCCGGGCCCCAGGAGGGGCCGCCAGCCGGGGCACGCGGTGGCGTGCCCCCTCAACTGACACGTCCTGCGGCGGGAGAGGCCCGCTGATGCGCCAGGTCCTGCTCTTGAACGCCACCTACGAACCCCTGACCACCCTGTCCCTGCACCGGGCCGTCGTGCTCGTGCTCAGGGAGAAGGCGGACGTCGTGCACCGCGACGGGCGGGGCGCCGTGTTCCGCTCGGCGAGCCGCACGCTCGACGTTCCTTCGGTGATCAGGCTTCGAAGATATGTCCGGATTCCCTACCGGTCGCGGATTCCGCTGACCCGAACCGCGTTGATGCGTCGGGACGACTACCGATGCGCCTACTGCGGCCAGCGGGCCGAGACCATCGACCATGTCATCCCGCGCTCGCGAGGTGGCCCCCACACCTGGGAGAACTGCGTCGCGTCGTGCACGACGTGCAACCACCGCAAGGCCGATCGCATGCTGGAGGAACTGGGGTGGACGCTCAGCGTCGCCCCGGTGGTGCCACGCGGCGTCCACTGGCGGTTGATCGGCGCGCACATCGTCGGCGATCCCCAGTGGGCGCCCTACCTCGCGGAGAGCGCGGCCTGAGAACGGCGCCGCCGTGCTCGCGCCGC